>NZ_WNXE01000001.1:23801-34329 GCF_010993615.1 Arhodomonas sp. KWT
GCCGGTAGGTCGTGCACGGCCGCGAGGCCGTGTGCGACATCCCATCCCTCTCCGAAAGCCACGCGCAAAGGCACGCCAACGCCCGCCTATTCGAACGCCAGCGCCTCCCCCAGCCCGTTGATCAGCGGCTTGAGGTGCTTCTTGTAGTGCCGCCAGCGCTGCTTGGACTTCGTGTAGATCGGCTGGCGGACCTGGTCGTAGCTCGCCGTCAGGGTGCGTACGCCGGAGCGCGTGTGGTCCAGGCAGGCGTCGTCCCACGGCAGGTCACAGAACTCGAGCATCCGGCGGATTTCCAGCTCCGGGTCACTGACCAGGCGCTCGTAGTGCAGCTCGTGGATCGACAGCGGCAACGCCTCCCGCCAGTAGGCCATCAGGCGCCGGTAGTGGCGGTAGTAATGGGCCAGGTTGTCCTGGTCGTAGGCGAACTGCAGGCCCGAGGCGGCGAAGTTCTGGAAATAGCAGGACAGGCAGGTGTCCAGCGGGTTCCGGTTGCAGTGGATGATCCGCGCGTTGGGGAACAGCAGCGCGATCAGGCCGAGATGCATGAAGTTCTGCGGCATCTTGTCGGTGACCCGCAGTGTCTCGTCCGGCGCCAGCTCAGCGAGGAAGTCCAGGTACTGCCCGGCGGCCTTCGCCGCGGACTCCCGGGTGAGCTCCGGCACGCACTCCGGGTAGGGGGTGGTGACGTCCATGAGCTCCGGCAGGGCGTTGGCGATGCTCTGGATCTCGCGTAGCTCGCCGGCGGCGGTGACGCCGGGGTGGCTGGCGATGACCTGCTCGGTGAGGCTGGTGCCGGAGCGGGGCATGCCGACGATGAAGATTGGTCGCCGGGAGTCGCTGCCGATACCCGACAGGCGCTCGAACAGCGCCTTCGTGAAGGTCGTGGTCACCGCGTCGAACTGCTTTTCCGCGAACGCCCGGTCGTAGGTCCGGGGCTTGATCTCGTTGCCGCGCCGGAAGAAGTCGAAGGCCCGGTCGTAGTCGCCGATGTCGTCGTAGAGCTGCCCCGCGGTGAAGTAGAGGCCGTAGTGCGAGCGGCTGGCGAGCCTGCCGGACATGGCGCGGTCGACGATCTCCGCGGCCTGCTTCTGTTCGCCCATCCGGCGGGCGAGGGTGAGATAGGCCCCCAGGGTACCCGGGGCCACGGTGGCGTTGTTCTCGATCAGCGGCCGGACCAGCTCGAAGGCCTCGGCCTTGCGGCCGCTGCGTTCCAGCACCCGGGCCTTGATGCTGACGAGCTGGTCGTCGCCGGGTTTGAGTGCCAGTGCCCGTTCGATCGCATCCTGCGCCTGGTCCCACTCCCCCTGGCCGGCCAGGATCTCCGCCATCAGTCCCAGCCCCGCGGTGTCCTCGGGGGCCAGCGCGATCGCCTTGCGAGCCTCTCGGTAGGCCTGTTCGTGGCCGCCGGAGTGGGCGAGGCACTCAGCGAGCAGCCGGTGGAAGCGTGCCTCGCCGGGGGCGTAACGCACCAGGCGCTTCGCCCAGGCCAGCGCTTCCTGCGGGCGCGCCAGCGCCACGAGGGTGGAGGCCAGTGCGAAGAGTCCGAGGACGTGGCGGTTGTCGAGGTTGACTGCTGCCCGCGCGATGTTCTCCGCCGAATCGTGCTGGCCGATCTCCAGCAGCGCCTCGGCGAGGTTGGCGAAGGCGTCCGGATCCCGCGGGGCCGCGACCACGGCGCGGTTGAGCACCTCGGTGGCCTGGGCGTATTCGCGGCGCGCCTTATGAATAATGCCGATGTTGAGCAGGGCCTTGGCGCAGTGTTCGTCGTGCGCCAGCGCCTGCTCGAATACGGCCCGGGCCTCGTCCAGACGGCTCTCGCCGTACAGGGCGGTGCCCTGATTGCAGAGGAAGACCGTATCGCCGGGGGCGAGCTCGACGGCCATGCCGAAGAGCTGGCCGGCCACGTCGTGCTGGCCGATCCGCATCGCGAGCAGACCCAGGCCGTTGTAGGCGTCCGCGTTCTCGGGATCATCCGCGAGGACTGCGCGGTAGCCCGCCTCGGCCTCCTGCAGGCGTCCGGCGCCCTGGTGCAGGTCGGCCAGCTCCAGGCGCTCGTTGTCCGTGCCGGCGTTAGTCATGTCTGTCGTTCCACCTGTTTGTCCGTCCACGCGGGAGTGTCGCATCCACGGCGCCTGCCGCCCAGCGGGCCCCGCCATGGCGCCTCCCGCGGCCCGTACGGGGCATTGCAAGGGGCGTGCCGTCGCCGATTGGATAATCTCTTGTGGTCAGGGGGTAAAGTCCTTCGCGGGGGTGCCGATAGAGGGTTTGAAGGCGGCCATCAGTGCATCAGACAGGCCGGTCGCCGAAGCGCAATCCGGGGCTCCGGACTATCTGGCAAGGAGACTGAGCAATGGCACAGGTCATCAACACCAACATCGCGTCGCTGAATTCCCAGCGGCACCTGAACAACACCCAGGACACCATGCGTACGGCCATGGAGCGTCTCTCCTCGGGTCTGCGCATCAACAGCGCCAAGGACGACGCGGCGGGGCTTGCGATCTCCAATCGCATGACCGCCCAGATCAACGGCATGGACCAGGCGGCACGTAACGCCAATGACGGCATCTCCCTGGCGCAGACCGGCGAGGGCGCGCTCCAGCAGATGACCAACAACCTCCAGCGCATGCGTGAGCTGGCGGTGCAGTCGCGTAACGCCACCAACGCCACCCAGGACCGGGAGTCGCTGGACGCCGAGTTCCAGCAGCTGCTCTCCGAGAACGACCGTCTGGCCAAGACCACGGCGTTCAACGGCCGTAATATCCTCGACGGCAGCCTCGGCACCGAGGAGTTCCAGGTGGGCGCCAACGTCGGCGAGACCATCTCCGTGGACGTCAGCTCCAGCATGCGGACGAACTCCATCGGTAATCACGCCACGGCGGACTACGCGCTGAACGACTACTCCGCTTCCACCAGCGCGCCGTCGAACAGCAACGATTTCTTCCTCGACAGCTCCGGCGATCTGGCGATCAACGGTGTCAACGTGGCGTCCGTTAGCTCCGCGCTGACCTCCGACGAGATGAGCGCGGGCCGCGGCGCCAACTCCGCCTATGGTATCGCCGAGGCGATCAACCTGGGCACCGAGGACCACGGCGTGACCGCAACGGCAGAGGCGGCGCAGACCACCCTGAGCTTCAGCGAGCTGAGCTTCGGTGACAGCACCAACACGTCCGAGACCTACACCCTCGAGATCAACGGCAAGACCATCACCCAGCAGACCGAGGGCAGCGTGGACGTGAGCAGCGCCGAGGCGCTGGCCACCCAGATCAACAACGCCTCCAACGAGACCGGCGTGGGTGCGCGGGTGGACGGTTCCGGCAAGCTGGTGCTGAGCGCGGAGGATGGCCGCAACATCGAGATCAAGGAGTCCGTGGGCAGCTCGGCCAGTGTCGGCGGCTTCTTCGGCAACACCGGAATTACGGCGACCGGCGGTGAGTACACGGTCTACAAGGGCAGCGTGCGCCTCGATTCCGACAACCAGATCTCCGTGGCCAACAACGACGGCGAGTCGCAGTCGTTCAGCACGGTCGCCGCCACTGCGACCGACACCACGGGCACCAAGGCCCTGTCCGCTTCGGACATCCTGACCGCCGCGAACTCGGATGCGGCGCTCCAGCGCATCGACTCCGCGCTCTCGGACGTCGACTCGCTCCGGGGTACCTTCGGTGCCATCCAGAGCCGCTTCGAGTCCACGGTCTCGAGCCTCGAGACCAGCTCGGAGAACCTCTCGGCCGCGCGCAGCCGCATTCAGGACGCGGACTTTGCCGCCGAGACGGCCAAGCTGTCCAAGGCCCAGGTGCTCCAGCAGGCGGGTACGTCGATGCTGGCCCAGGCCAACCAGCAGCCGCAGTCGGTGCTGAGCCTGCTGCAGTAAGGCAGGCGGATGGCGGCGCCCTGACCCGGGGCGCCGCCGCTTACCGGGTGGTGAGAGGGTCCGGAAATGGCAACCGTTCAGAATGTTTCACAGGGGCTTTCTCAGGTGGTGCCCCCCACCACTGAGGCCGATGGCCGCTCAATGTCTCGATCAACGGTGCAGCAGCAGCGCACGGGGGACCAGCCCCGCACCTCGGCGATACAGGACTCGGAGCGCCCGGCCCTGGGCGGCGAGGGTGAACGCAAGGCGGCGGAGCAGCTCGTGGAGCAGCTGCGCGAGCGCTTCGAGCGCTATGACCATAACCTGCAGTTCTCCGTGGACGATGCCACCGGACGCAGCGTGGTGAAGGTGGTGGACGGCCGTACCGACGAGGTGATCCGGCAGATTCCGCCCGAGGATATCCTCGAGTTGGCGCGTTTCATGCACAAGTTGAGCGACGAAGACGGCGGCGCACTGTTCCGGACCGAGGCGTGACGGACGGTTCGCCGGCGGCGGTCAATCGGTAAGAGGTCAGCCCCATGTCAACGCTCACCAGCCTGGGAATCGGCTCCGGCCTGGACATCAACCAGACAGTTTCCGATCTCGTGTCCGCCGAGCGTGAGCCGGCCGAGTCGCGGCTCTCCTCGAAAGAGGAGACCTATCAGACCAAGCTCTCGGCCTATGGCGCGCTGAAATCGGCCCTGTCGAGCTTCAGCGATAGCATCCAGGGGCTGCAGAAGGTCGATACCTTCGGGCAGCGAAGCGCGAGCTCATCGGATTCCGAGGTGTTCACTGCCTCGGCGGATTCGACCGCGCAGACCGGATCCTACTCCATCGAGGTCACGAAGATGGCGAGCCCGCAGAAGCTCGCCAGTGCCGGCGACATGGGATGGAGTGAGGACTCTACCGTCGGCACGGGCACGCTGAGTATCGGTGTCGGTGGTTCCTCGTTCGACGTCGAGATCGGCAGCGGCGACAACACCCTGTCCGGCATTCGGGACGCCATCAACGACGCCGACGGCGGCGTGACCGCAAGCATCATCAACGTCGACGACAGCAGCGGCAACACCGAATCGCGCCTGGTACTCACCGCGGACGACCCGGGTACCGAGAACACGATTACCGTCGGCGTCAGTGGTGACGGAGACGGCGACGACACGGACGCCGCCGGCCTGTCGGCACTGCGTTATGACTCCGGCGTGAGCAACCTCACCGAGACCCAGACCGCCGAGGACGCGGTGATCCAGGTGGATGGTCAGACCGCGACGCGTTCGAGCAACAGCATCGACGACGTGATCCCCGGTGTGACCATCGACCTGGCGTCCTCTGCGCCGGGCGAGACCCAGACACTCACCGTGGGCCGTGACGACAGCGGCGTTAAGTCCGCGCTGGAGGATATGGTCAAGGGCTACAACACCCTGATGCAGACCATCAGCCAGCTGACCAGCTACGACAAGGCCAGTGGCGAGGCCTCTGTGCTGCTTGGGGACGCCACCGCCCGCGGGCTGCAGACGCAGGTCCGCCAGGGCGTGACCAGTCCCGTCGAGGGTGTCGAGGGCGATCTCCGCAGCCTCGCGGATCTCGGCCTGGGGGTTGGTCGCGACGGCCAGCTGAGTATCGACGAGGAGCGTCTCAACGCCGCCCTGGAGGACAATCCGAAAGGTGTCGCGGAGCTGTTCACGGCGGATTCCGGCGGGGTAGCGGGCCGGCTGGAGGAGATCGCCGATTCGTATCTCGGCGATAACGGGCTCATCAGCAGCCGCACCGACGGGCTGCAGGACCGGCTCGATCGTATCGCCGACCAGCGCGACGATCTGGACCGGCGCATGTCCAACCTCCAGCAGCGGTATCTCGACCAGTTTATTGCCATGGACCAGATCGTCTCGGACATGGACAGCATGCAGAGCCAGCTGACCCAGGGGCTGAAGAGCCTGCCGGGCTACATCAGCACCAACGGGGACAACTAGCGCCGACTGGCGTTCGTTTGAAACAGACGCCCCGGAGCGGGGCACACGGGGTACGACAGAGGTAGCGGCAGATGACTTACGGCGTTAACGCCTACCAGCAGGTGGATCGCAGCGGTGCGAACTACGCTGATCCCTGGCAGCTGACAGCGATGCTGTTCAACGGTGGTCTGGAGCGTGTAGCCCAGGCCCGCGGCGCGATGGAGCGTGGCGATGTCGCGGTGAAGGGCGAGCGTATCGGCAAGGCGATCGGGATCCTCGACGGTCTGCGAGCCAGTCTGAATCATGAAGAGGGTGGAGAGCTGGCGAGCAACCTGGATTCGCTGTACGAGTATATGCAGCGGCGCCTGGTGGCGGCCAACGCGCATAATGACTTGACGGCGCTGGACGAGGTCGCGACCCTGCTCCGCGAGATCAAGGAAGGCTGGGACGGAATCCCGGCAGAGGCACGCAATGCCCCCGGACAGCAAAACGCCCAGGCCGGTGGCGCCGTCTGACGGCGATGCCGCCGCGGCCGCGGAGCGCGAACGCATCGCGCGGCGGCTGCTGGCGCTCACCCGTGAGATGCGCACCTTCGGTGAGGCGGGTGACTGGGTCGGCTTTGCCGAACGCGAGGCTGAACGCCAGGAGCTTTCCCGCGAGCTCTTTGCCACCCCGGTTCCCCACGATGCCGCCCCGGTGGTCGCGGACTGCGTCCGCCGGGTGCTTGAGCTCGACGAGTCGC
Source organism: Arhodomonas sp. KWT (assembly GCF_010993615.1). NCBI lineage: Bacteria > Pseudomonadati > Pseudomonadota > Gammaproteobacteria > Chromatiales > Ectothiorhodospiraceae > Arhodomonas > Arhodomonas sp. KWT. Next base: position 30,340 of record NZ_WNXE01000001.1, read on the forward strand.
TGATCGAGCTCGCCCGTGCCCACCGCGACGAGGCCGCCCGCATGCTGGAGGAGTCCCAGCGCGGGCGCCAGGCGGCCGACGCCTACCGCCGCTTTTCCCGCTGAGCCCAAAGAGACGTCGCCCGCCTTCGGGAACCCCGGGTAGGTCGTGCACGGCCGCAGGCCGTGTGCGAGAGCTCCCGCCGACGCGCGACACGGCGCTACCCGAGACGTCGCACGCCTTCGGCGCACGACCTACCGAACCGTCCGGTAGGTCGTGCACGGCCGTGAGGCCGTGTGCGACAGCTCCTGCCGATGCGCGACACGGCGCTACCCGAGACGTCGCACGCCTTCGGCGCACGACCTACCGAACCGTCCGGTAGGCCGTGTGCGACAGCTCCCGCCGACGCGCGACACGGCACCAACGGAGGCGGCGCACGACCGGGGTGTCAGGGCGTCGACACCTGGTGACGGTGCGTCCTTTGATCGTCGGTTCATTGACGCCGGGTTCTCGAACTGCTGAACTCTAGCCCCGGGTGAGAACCGGCGCACACAAGAAGGCGGACGTGTCTCACCCCGGAAGAACAACAAGGCCGCCTGAGGGGGTGGCCCTTCTGATGAACGGGGCAATGCAATGGCGAATGTTCTGGTGCTCGACGCGGACGCCGAGCGGGCTGCTGGCGTCTGCGCTGTCGTGGAATTCGTCGGGCACACGGCGCGCTGTGTGGCCCATCCGGCGGAGTTCGACGGCGTGCTCGGTGAGGTCGATCCCGCGCTGTGCCTTGTCGTCGGGGGCGACGATTCAGGGGCCGAGCTGCTGAACGCGCAGTGGGAGCGCCTGCCCGGCGTGCCGGCCTACCTGGTCGGGGTGGAGCGGGGCAGTGCGCTGAGCCGTGGTGCCAATGTGGTCGGTACCCTGCAATTGCCATTGCGCCGCCAGGAGTTCCAGTCGGCGATGCAGAAGGTCCTCGGCCAGCCCGCGAGACCCGCCGAGGGAGCGCGGGATGCGGTGCCGCGGCTCGTCGGCGAGAGCCGGACCATGCAGCGCGTCGGGCGGCTTATCGAGCAGGTCGCCGCGAGCGAGGCCAGCGTTCTGGTCCTCGGCGAGTCCGGCACCGGCAAGGAGGTGGTGGCGCAGCAGATCCACGCCCAGTCCGGGCGGGCTGACAAGCCGTTTGTACCCGTCAACTGCGGCGCTATTCCCGCGGACCTGCTGGAGAGCGAGCTCTTCGGTCACGAGAAAGGTGCGTTTACCGGTGCTATCTCGGCGCGCCAGGGCCGTTTCGAGCTCGCCCAGGGGGGCACGCTGTTCCTCGACGAGATCGGCGACATGAGCCTGCACATGCAGGTCAAGCTCCTCCGCGTGCTTCAGGAGCGCACCTTCGAACGGGTGGGCTCCAATCGCAGCATCGAGGCGGACGTGCGTATCATCGCGGCCACCCACCGTGATCTGGAGCGGCGGATCGCCGACGGCGAGTTCCGCGAGGATCTCTACTATCGCCTCAATGTCTTCCCCATCGAGCTGCCGGCGTTGCGGCGCCGGGTCGCCGACATCCCGGTGCTGGTGGACGAGATCGTGCGCCGGATCGAGAGTGACGGCCGGGGCTCCGTGTCGTTCAGTCCGCGTGCGCTGGCGCTGTTCGCGCGCTATCACTGGCCGGGCAACGTCCGCGAGCTCGCCAACCTGGTCGAGCGCATGGCTATCCTCCACCCGTGGCAGGAGGCGGATGTTGACGACCTGCCGGAACGCCTTCTCGAAGCGGTGGACGAGCACATCCCCGAGCCCGAGCCGGAAGCGGAGGCCGCGGCCGTGGAATCGGATGCTGCCGGGGGGGGCTGGCCGTCCCTGGATCCGGAGACCGGTATGGACCTCCGCGAGGTGCTCGGCGATCTGGAACAGCGTCTGATTCGTGACGCCCTGGATGCCACCGACGGCGTCGTGGCCCGTGCGGCGAAGCTGCTCAACCTGCGTCGCACGACCCTCGTGGAGAAGCTGCGCAAGTATGGTATCGACCGCGAGGACACCGCCTCGCGCCCGGCGTGACCGGGGTGTGGGGAGCAGGATGGCGTTTCGCGGATATCCCGGGCGGCGGGGGGTTGACCGAAGACGTCGCACACGGCCTGGCGGCCGTGCCCGACCTACAACGATGGGTAGGTCGTGCGCCGCAGGCGTGCGACGACTTTCGGGGTGCCCGAGCGGGGTCAGGGACGTCGCACACGGCCTGGCGGCCGTGCCCGACCTACAACGATGGGTAGGTCGTGCGCCGCAGGCGTGCGACGTCTTTCGGGGCGCCCGAGCGGGGTTAGGGATGTCGCACACGGCCTGGCGGCCGTGTCCGGCCTACCCTTGGCGGCGGGAGCTACACCTTCTCCCCAACCCCTCTCCTGTGAAGGGAGAGGGGCACGGCGCGGTCGGCTTGGCCGGTAGGTCGGCTGCTCCTGGCAGCCGACAGGCCGGCTGTCGGCAGTTCCGGGCGGAGCCGTTGCGTCGGCCGGCGCCGGATTTGCCCGGCACGTGACGGGGGTTCTCGAAAGTGGGCACGGCCCTTGCAACACCGGGGCAGGTCCAATGCCCGTGGAGGGAATGAACATGGCCGACCCCAGTATCCAGCAGGTGCTCGCGCAGATGCGCACCCTGGCCTCGCAGGCCCAGCGCACACCGTCCAACGAGGCCGCGGCCACCGCGACCGGCACCGCCTCGTCGTCGCAGGGCTTCCAGGGGATGCTCACCGATGCGCTGCGTTCCGTGAACGACCTGCAGCAGACCGCGAGTCAGAAATCCGACACCTTCCTCCGGGGCGGCAACGTCTCGCTGGCAGAGGCAATGGTGGCGGGGCAGAAGTCGCGGGTGGCGTTCACTGCGGTCAAGGAGACCCGGACCCAGCTACTGGACGCATACCGCCAGATATCGCGGATGCAGGTGTAACTTAGGGCACGGCAATGGCGCAGGCGAGTCAGGCACTCACGACACAGCCCGGGCAGCAGCCCGCCACCGATACCGCCGGGTCGGGACCGCGGCGCGACGGTCAGGGGCGGCTCGGCCGGCTCATCAGCGAGTACCTGGGCGACCGGGTATTCCGTCAGCTCGCGCTGGTGCTTGGCCTGGCAGTGGCGATCGCCGCCGGTGTTGGCCTGGTGATGTGGGTGCAGGAGCCCATGTACCGGCCCCTGTTCTCGGATCTGCCCGCCGAGGACGCCAGTGCCGTGATGGACGCCCTGCAGACGGCGAACATCCCGTTCCAGGTGGACGAGAACAGCGGCGCCATCATGGTGCCGATGGATCGCATCTACGACGCGCGCATGACGCTCTCCGCCCAGGGCCTGCCGCAGACCGGTGGTGTGGGGTTCGAGAGCCTGCGCAAGGATCCGGGCTTCGGCACCAGCCGGTTCCTGCAGACGGCCCGGTTCCACAGGGCGCTGGAGACCGAGCTCGGCCGCACCATAACCAGCCTCAACGCCGTGCGCTCGGCGCGCGTGCATCTCGCCATCCCCGAGCGCTCGGCGTTCGTCAGCGAGGACCGCAAGCCCACCGCATCGGTAACCGTCACGCTATTTCCCGGCCGGTCGCTTAGCGACGGCCAGGTCCGGGCGGTGGTCAACCTCGTCGCCGGCGCGGTTCCCGAGCTCAGCGCCGAGCGTGTTTCAGTGGTCGATCAGGACGGCACGCTGCTCACCGAGCAGTCCGGGGGCAACGGTGCCGAGGCCAGCGGTGAGCAGCTCGCCCAGCAGCGGCGTATCGAGCGGAACTACGTCCAGCGCATTCGCGATCTGCTCGCGCCCATCGTGGGCCGGGACAAGGTGCGGGCGCAGGTGGATGCGCAGCTTGACTTTTCGGTCACCGAGCAGACCGAGGAGCGCTACGACCCGGATCAGACGGCGCTGCGCAGCGAGCAGATTTCCAATGATCGTTCCGTGCGCGGCGAGGGGCCGAACGGTGTCCCCGGTGCCCTGACCAATCAGCCGCCGGCGGGCGGCCAGTTGGCCCCTGTACAGCAGGGACAGCAGGGACGCA
>NZ_WNXE01000001.1:34423-37370 GCF_010993615.1 Arhodomonas sp. KWT
GACAGCAGGGACAGCAGGGTCAACAGGGCGCGAACGCTCAGGGTCAGGGCGGCCAGGGCGGCCAGGGCGGCAACGCCCAGGGCCAGGGCGGTCAGGGCGGCGCCCAGACGCAGGTGGTGGACGCCAGCGAGAGCGCGACCCGCAACTACGAGGTCAGCCGGGTGGTCAGCCACCGCAAGGGCGAGGTGGGCACGATCCAGCGCCTCTCGGTGGCGGTGTTGCTGGACCAGCCGACCACGACCAATGATGCGGGTGAGACGGTGGCCGATCCGTTTTCCGCCGACCAGCTCGAGGAGATCCGCTCGCTGGTCCAGCGCGCTGTGGGCTTCAACCCCGGCAGGGGCGATACACTGGACGTGGTGAGCACGGAATTCCGTGCCCCGGTGGAGCAGGCGCCGGACGTGTCGCCGCCGCTCTGGGAGCAGCCCTGGGTATGGGAGCTCGGGCGGTTGCTGCTCGCGACCATCGTGGGGCTGGTGTTGATCCTGGCAGTGATTCGCCCGCTCATCCAGGGCCTGCTCGGACGCGACCGGCGCCGCGACGGTGAGGCGCGCGAGGACGGCGAGGCGGCAGCTCAGAGCGCGCAGCTCGAGGGGCAGAGTGCTGAGCAGGCGCAGCTTATGGCCGAGCGGGCCCAGCGACAGGTCGAGAGCGGCGGTGGCAGCCGGGGCAGCGAGGAGTACGAGCAGCGCGTGCAGGCGGCACGCGAGATGGCCAGTAGCGAGCCGGCACTGGCGGCGAACGTCATCAAGAGCTGGCTCAGTCCGGAAGGCAGCAGCGAGTAGCACGGCATGACGGGTGCGGAGCGCGCGGCGATATTTCTCATGACCCTCGGCGAGAACGAGGCGGCCGAGATCATGCAGCACCTGGGCCCGCGGGAAGTCCAGCAGCTGGGACTAGCCATGTCGAGCCTGGAAAACGTCTCCAAGGATCAGGTCAACAAGGTCCTCAACGACTTCGTCACCACCGTCGAGGAGCAGACGTCGCTGGGCATCGGCAACACCGACTACATCCGCTCGGTGCTGGTCAAGGCCCTGGGCGAGGACCGCGCCGGCAGCATCATCGACCGCATCCTCATGGGCGGCAACACCCGCGGCCTGGAGCAGCTCAAGTGGCTCGATCCACGCACGATCGCGGAGATGGTGCGCCTGGAACACCCGCAGATCATCGCCATCGTGCTTGCCTACCTGGACGCCGACCAGGCCGCGCAGGTGCTCGCGGAGCTGCCGGATCGTATCCGCCACGACATCGTCATGCGTATCGCCACCCTGGAGAGCATCCAGCCCGCCGCGCTGCAGGAGCTCGACGAGATCATGGAGCGTCAATTCTCCGGCAAGCAGCGGATCAAGTCGTCGTCCATCGGCGGGGCACAGTCGGCGGCGAACATCATGAACTACCTCGACTCCAGCGTTGAGAGCGACGTCATGGAGCATATCCAGACCGCCGACAGCGAGCTCGGCGACCAGATCCAGGACCTCATGTTCGTGTTCGACGACCTCGCCGACGTCGACGACCGCGGCGTGCAGCTGCTGCTGCGCGAGGTCGGCACGGACATCCTCGTGCTCGCGCTCAAGGGCGCGGACGACCGGGTCAAGGACAAGGTCATGCGCAACCTCTCCAAGCGCGCCGCCGAGATGCTCCAGGACGATCTCGAGGCCAAGGGGCCGGTGCGCGTCAGCGAGGTCGAGCAGGCGCAGAAGGAAATCCTTACCGTGGCGCGGCGGCTTGCCGATGAGGGCCAGATCATGCTCGGCGGCGGTGGGGAGTCCTTTGTATGAGCGAGCGTATCCGCCCGATCTGGGCCGAGGAGAACGACACGGGTGTCGCCAGTGCGTGGGAGATCCCCGATATGGCGGGCAACCGGCGCGACGAGGCCACCGAGCCGGCGCCGGAGATGCCGAGCGTCGAGGAGATCGAACGGATGCAGGCCGAGGCGCGTGCCGAGGCCGCGCGGGAGGGGCGCCGCGAAGGCTACGAAAAGGGCTTCGCCGAGGGCCGGCAAGCGGGCCTGGACCAGGGGCAGGCGGAGATCAAACGCCGTGCCGGCGAGCTCCAGGCCCTGCTCGATTCGCTCCAGGCCCCAGCCGCGGAGATGGACGCCGAGGTGGAGCAGGGGCTCGCCGAGCTCGCCCTGGCGGTGGCCCGGCAGGTCATTCGCCGGGAAATCGTCACCCAGCCCGGCGAGATCGTCGGCGTGGTGCGCGAGGCGGTGGCGGAGCTGCCGCTGGACAACCGTGAGGTGCGCCTGAGGGTGCATCCGGACGATGCCGCCGTGCTCCGCGATGCCGGCGTCGAGGGTGAATGGCGGATCGTTGAGGATCCGTCGGTCAACCGGGGTGGCTGCCTGGTGGACAGCGGTGCTTCCCACGTGGACGCGCGGCTGGAGACCCGGATCGCCAACGTCGCGGCCTCGCTGCTCGGCGACGGCCGGGACGGTGACACGGCCGCGGAGGGCGGGGCGGATCCAGCCGGGGAGGCGGACGATGACTGAGGCCCGCCGCGTGGACTGGGCCGGGCGCCTCGCCGCCCGGCGCGACGGACTGCGGCGGCCGGTCCCCGTCGTTGAGGGGCGGTTGCGCCGGATGATCGGACTCACCCTGGAGGCCGAGGGCTGCGAGGCCCCGGTGGGCTCGCGCTGCGAGATTTTCGGGCACGGCGATCACAGCGTTGAGGCGGAAGTGGTCGGCTTTGCCGAGGGGCGGCTGTTCCTGATGCCCACCGGCGCGCTCCACGGGGTGACCCCGAACGCACGGGTGCTCCCCCGTGAGGAGGCACTCGCGGCGCACGTTGGTCCCGATCTGCTCGGACGCGTGCTCGATGGCGGCGGTGAGCCGCTGGACGACCGTCCCGCGCCGGAGGCGCCGGCACGCATGCCCCTCGCCGGTCGCTCGATCAACCCGCTGGGGCGTGCCCCCATCCGTGAGCCCCTGGATGTGGGCATCCGCGC
>NZ_WNXE01000001.1:37468-40260 GCF_010993615.1 Arhodomonas sp. KWT
CTATCAACGCGCTGCTTACCGTGGGCCAGGGCCAGCGTATGGGCCTGTTCGCGGGCAGCGGCGTGGGCAAGAGCGTGCTGCTCGGCATGATGACCCGCTACACCAACGCCGACGTCGTGGTGGTGGGGCTCATCGGCGAGCGCGGCCGGGAGGTCAAGGAGTTCATCGAGGACATCCTCGGCGAGGAAGGGCTGGCGCGCTCCGCGGTGGTGGCAGCGCCGGCGGACACCTCGCCGCTGATGCGCATGCACGGGGCCATGCTCGCCGCCAGCATCGCCGAGTACTTCCGCGACCAGGGCCTGCGCGTGCTCCTGCTCATGGACTCGCTGACCCGCTACGCCCAGGCCCAGCGCGAGATCGGACTGGCCATCGGCGAGCCGCCGGCGACCAAGGGTTATCCACCGTCGGTGTTCGCGCGCCTGCCCCAGCTCGTCGAGCGCGCCGGCAACGCCGGTCGGGGCGAGGGTTCGATCACCGCCTTCTATACGGTGCTCACCGAGGGCGACGACCAGCAGGACCCGGTGGCCGATTCCGCCCGCGCGATCCTCGACGGGCACATCGTGCTCTCGCGCTCGCTCGCCGAGAGCGGCCACTACCCGGCCATCGACATCGAGGCGTCCGCGAGCCGGGCGATGCTCAACATCACCGACGACGCGCACGTACGCGCGAGTCAGCGCCTGCGGCGGCTCTATGCCACCTACCGGCGCAACGAGGACCTCATCAACGTCGGCGCCTACCAGCACGGCAGCGACGCGTCCGTGGACGAGGCGATCGCCTATCACTCGTCCATCATGCGGTTTCTCGGTCAGGATATCGGCGAGGCCGTTTCGTTCCGGGACGCCGTTGCCGAGCTGCACGACCTCATCGGCGAGGACACGGGGGCGAGTCTTGCCTAAGAGGGGATGCCATTGACACGACGTAGCGAACGCATGCAGCCCATCCAGCGTCTCGCCGGTGAGCGGGCGCGGGAGGATGCGCGCCGTCTCGCCGGCCGCCGGGACGACGCCGAGCAGGAGCGCGAACGCCTCGCCCAGCTCCAGGGTTTCCGTCGGGAGTACGAGCAGCGCTTCGCGGTCTCCGGCCAGGCGGGGATGGACGCCCACAGGCTGCGTGACTACAACGCCTTCATGGCACGTATCGACACGGCGGTGCGCCAGCAGCGCCAGACCGTGGAGGCGGTCGAGGCGGAGGTGACCGCCCTGCGCGAGCAGTGGCTGAAGTCCTGGGGGGATGCCCGGGCACTCGACACCCTGGTCGAGCGCTACCGCGGCGAGGAGCGCCGGCGCGAGGCCGGCCGGGAACAGCGGGAGAACGACGACTTTGCCCAGCGTGTGCGCCGCGGCGGTGCCCGTGACGGGGGGAGGAACTGATGCAGTCGATCAAGCTTTCAACGGAGACCACCGGCGCATCGCCGGGCACGGCGGCCCAGGCGGGCGCCGGCGCCGGGGGCGACGCCTTCGAGACCCGCCTCGGCGAGGCCATCGAGGCCGCCACCGGACGGCGGCTGAGCAAGGAGCAGATCCGCGATCTGCTCGCCGGCGAGGACGGTGCCGGTCTCAGCCGTGAGCAGTTGCTTGCCCTGCTCGCCGGCCAGGACGCCGGTGGCACGGGGCTGGACGCCGACGCCCTGGCGGGCCAGCTCGCCGGTCTGGAGGCCGATGTCGATGGCGACGGCAGTGACGACGATGATACCGGCATGGACATCGGTGCCTGGATCGCGGCCCTGGTCTCGGCACAGCAGGCCGGCGGGAGCAACGGCGACGGTGCCGACGCCCTGCAGCGCGCCGTTGCCGCCGGCAAGGGTGGCCAGAATGCCGGTGACCGCCTCTCCCAGCTGCTCCAGGGGCTCGGGGCAGGGGGGAGTGCGCCGGACGACAGTAACAGCCGCGACGGCGGGTTCGACGCGCTGCTCGGCAGCGTGGATACCCGCGCCGCCGCGAGCCGCGGCGGCAACGCGACGCCGACGCTGCAGCTCTCGACCCCGGTGGGGCAGCCCGGTTTCACCCGCGGCGTGGCCGATCAGGTCACCTGGATGGTGAACAACGGCACCCAGAATGCCCGGGTCACGCTGGACCCGCCGGATCTGGGTCCGCTGGAGATCTCCGTGTCGACCCGTGACGACCGCACCAGCGTGTCCATCGTCGCCCACCACGCGGGCACCCGGGACGCCCTGATGGCGGACAGCGCGCGGCTGCGGGCGATGCTGGCGGACAACGGGTTCTCGGGGGTCGAGGTCTCGGTGCGTGACGGCAGCGCCGAGGGCGGCAACGCCCAGGCCTTTGGCGACGGGGGCGCTGGCGCCGACGGCGGTCACTCCGGCGACGGCGGCGGCCAGGGCAGCGGTCCGGGCGCCTCGGAGATCCGTCAGGACAACGGCGGCCTGATCGGCGGCAACGGCCTCGTGGACCATTACGTTTGAGCGTGCGGTGCGGAATTGGTTTGCGCCGGGTGGCGGCGTATCCTTGCCGGCCGGTCCGCAGAACACCGCCAGCGCCGGCGCGCTGAACGAATCAACAGGGGGATAAGGAATGCCGACGAACGTCTCCGGGCGCGTCCCGCCCGCCTCGCCGGGCCGGCAGTCGGGCCTGTCCAAGCTGGTCCTGATCCTGGTCATCATGCTGGGCCTGCTGCTCATCGGTGGCGGCACGGTGGCGGCGCTGTACTTCACCGGCGTCGTCGGCGGCGACCAGGCGGCCGAGGCGGCCGCGGCGGAGGGCGATGCCCAGGACGGCGCCCAGAAGGAGCCCGAGCCCAAGCCGGCGCTGTATCTGCCGCTGGAGCCGCCGATCGTG
>NZ_WNXE01000001.1:40358-56190 GCF_010993615.1 Arhodomonas sp. KWT
GGTGAACTTCAGCGGCGAGCAGCGCAGCGGCTACCTGCAGGTGGGCGTGGAGCTCATGGCCCGCGACCAGGCGGTGCTCGACGCGGTCAAGACCCACATGCCGGTGGTGCGCAACAACCTCATCCTGCTCTTCGGCGATCAGGACTACGACACCCTGGACAACCGCGCCGGCAAGGAGCAGCTTCGGGCGAAGGCCCGGGAGGCGGTGAACGAAGTGCTCTCGAACCACGGTATCGAGGGGCAGGTGGAAGCGGTGTATTTCACCTCCTTCATTCTCCAGTGACGGCGGATCCGCGCGATGAGTGATCAGGACATCCTGAGCCAGGACGAGATCGATGCCCTGCTTCACGGCATAGACGGCGGGGACGTGGCCGGTGAGGAGGAGGAAGCCTATACCGATCCCGGCCAGGCGAAGTCCTTCGACTTCGAGAGCCAGGAGCGGATCGTGCGTGGGCGCATGCCCACGCTGGAGATGATCAACGAGCGCTTCGCGCGGCTGTTCCGCATCGGGCTGTTCAACATGCTGCGCAAGGCCCCGGAGGTCTCGGTGGGCGGCATGGAGATGATGAAGTTTTCCGAGTACGTCCACACCCTGTACGTGCCCACCAGCCTCAATCTGATCAAGGTCCAGCCGCTGCGCGGCACGGCGCTGTGCATCCTGGATCCCAAGCTGGTGTTCATCCTGGTGGACAACTTCTTCGGCGGCGACGGGCGCTACTTCACCAAGATCGAGGGCCGCGAGTTCACGCCCACGGAGACGCGGGTGATCCGCATGGTGCTCGATCAGGCGTTCGCCGACCTCTACGAGGCCTGGAACCCGATCCTGTCGGTGGAGTTCGATTACGTTTCCTCGGAGGTGAACCCCCAGTTCGCCAACATCGTCTCGCCCTCCGAGGTGGTGGTGGTCTCCAAGTTCCAGGTGGAGATGGACGGCGGCGGCGGTGAGTTCCACGTGACGCTGCCCTACACCATGATCGAGCCGGTGCGCGAGATCCTGGACGCCGGCGTGCAGAGTGACCGCAACGAGGTCGACGAGCGCTGGATCCGCTCGCTGCGCGAGGAGATGAAGCAGGCCCGTGTGGAGCTGTCCTCCTCGCTCACCGACGTGACCATCGGGCTGCGCGATCTCATGCGCATGAAGCCCGGCGACGTCATTCCCATCGAGATGCCCGAGACGGTCACCGTGGTCGCCGAGGACGAGGTCCCGGTGCTGCGCGGCCGCCTCGGCCAGTCGAACGGCAACATGGCGGTTCAGATCACGGAGTTGCTGCGCGTACCCGAGCGCGACAGCCTGATCAAGCTGAGGAACAGAGAGCATGAGTGACGAGGACAACCAGCAGGACGATCAGGGCCAGCTCGGTGACGAGTGGGAAGCGGCCCTGGCCGAGCAGGGCGTACAGGATGGCGATGCCGACGACGAGGGCGGTACCGCCGGCGGCGGTGCCGGGGAGACGGGCGATGATGCAGGGGACGCCCCCGGCGGACAGTCGGCCGCCGACGAGGCCTTCCAGCGCGCGGCGCTGAACGATCTCCAGGACAGCGCCGGTGCGAAGCCCGCGGACGAGGACGTCAATCTCGACGTCATCCTCGATATCCCCGTGACCCTGTCCATGGAGATCGGGCGCACCAAGATCAGTATCCGCAACCTGCTCCAGCTCAACCAGGGCTCGGTGGTCGAGCTCGACCGCCTGGCCGGTGAGCCCATGGACGTCATGGTCAACGGTACCCTGGTGGCCCATGGCGAGGTGGTCGTGGTCAACGAACGCTTCGGCATCCGGCTGACCGACGTGGTCAGCCCCAGCGAACGTGTGAGAAAGCTCAAATGAGACGGGCGTTCGCGGCGGCGACGTCGCTCGCGCCGGCCGCCGCGGCGGCCGCCGAGGGCAGCGGTGTGGATACCGGGGCGCTGCTGCGCCTCACGCTGGGACTGGCCGGCGTACTCGTGCTGATCGTGGTGCTCGCCTGGGGGATGCGGCGGATGGGGCGTTTCGGCAGTAACGCCGGCGGGCGGCTGCGCGTGCTCGGTGCGGTGCCCGTGGGCCAGCGCGAGCGGGTCGTGCTGTTGCAGGCCGGCGAGCGCCAGCTCCTGATCGGCGTGGCCCCGGGCTCGGTGCGCACGCTGCAGGTGCTCGACGAGCCCATTGTGCCAGTGGACGGCGGCGGGGCGCCGGCACAGACCGGCTTCGCCGCGCGCCTGCGGGGTGCGATGCGCGATACGGAGGCGTCGTGAGCCGACGCTGGCTCTGGGGGCTGCTCGCCGCGCTGCTGGTGCTGCTGCCGCTGGCCGCCTGGGGCCAGGCGGACGGCATGCCGGCGCTGACCATCGAGCAGACCGCAGACGGTGAGCAATGGAGCCTGAGTCTCCAGGTGCTCGCGCTGATGACGCTGCTCACGCTGCTGCCGGCCATCGTGCTGATGATGACGGCATTCACGCGGATCATCGTCGTGCTTGCCATCCTGCGCACCGCCATCGGCACTCAGAGCACGCCGTCCAACCAGGTGCTGGTGGGGCTGGCGTTCTTCCTCACCCTGTTCGTGATGCAGCCGGTCTTCCAGCAGATCAACAGCCAGGCCCTGCAGCCCTACATGGCCGATGAGCTGGGACCGGTGGAGGCGATGCAGACCGCGGTGAAGCCGTTGCGCGGCTTCATGCTCGCCCAGACCCGGGAGCAGGACCTGTCCATGTTCCTGAATATCTCCGGCGAGGGGCAGGTCGAGGGGCCCGAGGCGGTCCCGTTGACGGTGCTGGTGCCCGCGTTCGTGACCAGTGAGCTCAAGACCGCCTTCCAGATCGGCTTCATCCTGTTCCTGCCGTTCCTGGTCATCGACCTGGTGGTGGCGAGCACGCTGATGTCCATGGGCATGCTCATGCTCTCGCCGATGATCATCTCGCTGCCGTTCAAGATCATGCTGTTCGTGCTCGTCGACGGCTGGTCGATGATCATGGGCACGCTGGCGCGCAGCTTCACCGCGGGGTAAGGCGGGGCGGCAATGGCCGCTGCGCAACCGGGAGGGAGTCATGGAACCGTCTTTCGCGATACAGCTCGGCAAGGAGGCGCTCACCGTCGCCATCCTCATCGCCGCCCCCATACTGCTCTCGGCGCTTGCCGCCGGCCTGATCATCGGCATGTTCCAGGCGGCGACCCAGATCAACGAGCAGACCCTGTCGTTCGTGCCCAAGCTCGCGGTGCTGGCGCTCACGCTGTTCATCGCCTCGCCGTGGATGCTCAACGTGCTCATGGACTTCACCGAGGGGCTGTTCCGCAACATCCCGCAGTTCATCCGGTGAACCTCGAGGCGGCGCAGATCACCGCCTGGCTCGGCCAGTTCCTCTGGCCGCTGGTGCGTGTCGGCGCGATGATGCTGGTCGCGCCGGTGTTCTCCAACGCGGCGGTGCCGATGCGCATCCGTGTGCTCCTGGGCGTGGCACTGACGGTGGCGGTGATGCCGGCGGCCGGCGGTGCGCCGGCGCTGGATCCGCTTTCGGCCGCCGCGGTGGTGCTCGCTGCCCAGCAGGTGATTATCGGCGCGGCCATGGGGCTGCTGGTGGCGATGGCGTTCCAGACCGTGGTGGTGGCGGGCGAGAGCATCTCGCTGACCATGGGGCTCGGTTTCGCGACCATGGTCGACCCGCAGTCCGGGGTGCCCGTGCCCGTGCTCTCGCAATTCCTGCTGGTGATCCTCACACTGCTGTTTCTCGCCTTCGGCGGCCATCTGGTGCTCATTCAGCTGGTCGCGGAGAGCTTCCGGCTGCTGCCACTGGATGCCGGCGGCCTGGCCGCCGAGGATTTCCACACGGTGGTGGCATTCGCCTCGACCATGTTCTCGGGGGCCGTGCTGTTGGCCCTGCCCGCAATGGCGGCGCTGCTGATGATCAACATGATCATCGGCGTGATGACCCGCGTCGCTCCGCAGATGAACATCTTCTCGGTGGGCTTCCCCATCACCATGCTCTCCGGGTTCGTCATCCTGCTCACCCTCGTGCTCCCCTCGATGCCCCAGCGCATGTCAGCCATCTGGCGCCAGGCCTTCGACACCATCCGCCAGATTCTCGGCGCCTGACCCCCCCCCCGTCCGCCGCCGGCGGGTGTAAGCACGTTGTCCGTGCACTGGTACGAAACCTGCTTGCCCGGTACCGGGACGGTACGTATCGCGAGGCGGGGATGGCCGAGGAAACCCCGGACGGGCAGGAAAAAACCGAAGAGCCGACCGAAAAGCGGCGGCGGGACGCAAAGGAAAAGGGTCAGGTCCCGCGATCGCGGGAGCTGAGCACCACCCTCGCCATGCTCGCCGCCGCGGTGGGGCTGCTAGGGCTCGGCGGCTATATGGCCGATGGCCTGGACGCGCTGCTGCGCGGCAACCTCGCCGTCGACCGCGCCGCCGCCTTCGACCCGAATGCTCCCGTGCGCATGTTCGAGGAGGCGATCATCCAGGGCATCCTCGTGGTGGCGCCGTTCGCGCTGATCATGCTCGCGGTCAACCTGGTGGCGCCGGTGGCGCTGGGTGGCTGGTCGTTCAGCGGCAAGGCGCTGGCGCCGAAGCTCGAGAAGATCAGTCCCCTCAAGGGATTCAAGCGGATATTCGGCGTCAATGGCCTGGTGGAGCTCGGCAAGGCGCTGGCCAAGATCACGGTGGTGGGGACAGTGGGGGTGGTGATGCTGAAGGTCCAGCTCCGCGACTTCCAGGCGCTCACGGGCATGCCGCTGGCCGCGGGCGCGGCGCAGGCGGCCGACCTGTTCTTCGGCACCTTCCTCGTTCTCTCCGTCTCGCTGATCCTCATCGCGGCGGTGGATATCCCCTACCAGATCTGGGACCACACCAAGAAGCTGCGCATGACCAAGCAGGAGGTCAAGGACGAGTTCAAGGACACCGAGGGCAAGCCCGAGGTCAAGGGCCGTATCCGCCAGCTCCAGCAGGAGCTGGCCCGGGGACGGATGATGGAGGCGGTGCCCGAGGCGGACGTGGTGGTCACCAACCCCACCCATTTCGCGGTGGCGCTGCGTTACGACGGCGCGAACATGCGCGCGCCGCGGGTGGTCGCCAAGGGGGGTGACCAGCTCGCCCGGCGCATCCGCGAGCTCGCCGGCGAGCACCGGGTGCCGCTGTTCGAGGCGCCGCAGCTCGCACGGGCGCTCTATCACACCACGGACATAGACGACGAGATCCCGGCGGGCCTCTACCTGGCGGTGGCCCAGGTGCTCGCCTACATCTTCCGGCTGCGGCGGGGTACGGCGGGCGGGCCGCCCCCGGCGCCGGAGGTCCCCGAGGAATTCAGGCAGTACGCGCGGCGCGGCGCGGCACAGGAGTAAGGCACGGACATGGCGGCGGTAATCTCTCGCAACTGGCGGCGCTTCGGGGTCACCGGGCTCGGCACGCCGGCACTGCTCATCGCGCTGCTGGCGATGATGGTGGTGCCCCTGCCGCCGCTGGCGCTGGACCTGTTGTTCACCTTCAACATCGTGTTGAGCCTGGTGATCCTGCTGGTGACGGTCTACAGCCATCGCCCGCTGGACTTCGCGGCGTTCCCCACGGTGCTGCTGGTGGCGACGCTGCTGCGTCTGGCCCTCAACGTCGCCTCCACCCGGGTGGTGCTGATCGAAGGGCACACCGGTCCGGGCGCGGCGGGCAACGTGATCGAGTCCTTCGGCTCGTTCGTCATCGGCGGCAACTACGCGGTGGGCCTGGTGGTCTTCGCGATCCTGGTGATCATCAACTTCGTGGTGGTGACCAAGGGTGCCGGGCGCGTCTCCGAGGTCAGCGCGCGCTTCACCCTGGACGCGCTGCCCGGCAAGCAGATGGCCATCGACGCCGACCTCAACGCCGGCATCATCGACCAGCAGCAGGCGAAGGAGCGGCGCGAGGACGTCGCCCAGGAGGCGGACTTCTACGGCTCCATGGACGGCGCCAGCAAGTTCGTGCGCGGCGACGCCATCGCCGGCATCCTGATCCTGTTCATCAACATCATCGGCGGCCTGGCGGTGGGCGTGCTCCAGCACGATATGCCGGCGGGCCAGGCGATGCAGAACTACACCCTGCTCACCATCGGCGACGGCCTGGTCGCGCAGATCCCGTCACTGGTGCTCTCCACGGCCACGGCCATCCTCGTCACCCGCGTGTCGTCGTCCCAGGACATGGCCGGCGCCGTGCTCTCGCAGCTGTTCAGTAACCGCCGCGTGCTGCTGATCAGCGGCGGCATCGTCGCCTCAATCGGCCTGATCCCGGGCATGCCGAACCTCACCTTCCTGCTCCTCGGCGGTCTGTGCCTGGGGGGGGCCTGGTGGCAGAAGCGCCGGGAGGAGGAGACCGCGGCGGCGGAGACACCGGCGCCGGCGGGTCAGGAGGCGGAGGCGTCGCGGCCGGAGCAGCGCGAGCTCACCTGGGAGGACGTGCCGCCGGTGGATACCGTCGGTCTGGAGGTGGGCTACGGGCTGATCCCGCTGGTGGACCGTAACCAGGACGGCCAGCTGCTCACCCGGATCAAGGGTGTGCGCAAGAAGGTTTCCCAGGACCTCGGCTTTCTGGTGCCGTCGGTGCACATCCGTGACAACCTCGATCTTGCCCCGAACGCCTACCGGATCAGCGTCCTGGGGGTGCCCGTGGGCGAGGCCGAGGTCCAGCCCGGCCGGGAGCTGGCGATCAATCCGGGGACCGTGTCCGGTCGGCTAGACGGTGCGCCGACGCGGGATCCCGCCTTCGGCCTGGAGGCGGTCTGGATCGACGCCAATCAGCGCGACTATGCCCAGAGCCTGGGCTACACCGTGGTTGACAGCAGCACCGTGGTTGCCACCCATCTCAGCCAGGTCGTCCAGGACAACGCCCACCAGCTGCTCGGCCACGACGAGACCCAGAAGCTGCTGGACATGCTCGCGCGCCAGCAGCCCAAGCTGGTCGAGGAGCTGGTTCCGACCACCCTGTCGCTGTCGGTGGTCACCAAGGTCCTCCAGAACCTGCTCTCGGAGCGGGTGCCGCTGCGGGATATGCGCTCCATCGTCGAGACCCTGGCGGAGCACGGCCCGCGGGTTCAGGACCCGCAGCAGCTCACGCAGATCGTGCGCGAGGCCCTGGGCCGGATGATCGTCCAGGGGATCTCCGGCATCAACGGCGAGCTGCCGGTGATTACGCTGGAGCCACAGCTGGAACAGTTGTTGCAAGACACTATCCAGGGGGTATCCGAGGGGGCCGCCGGCTTCGAGCCGGGGCTCGCCGAGCGTCTGCAGCGCTCGCTGACCCAGAGTGCCCGGCGCCAGGAGATGAGCGGTCAGCCCGCGGTGCTGCTCACCTCGCCGGGACTCAGGAGCTGGCTCTACCGGCTCACGCGGCACGCGAGTCCCGGACTGCACGTGCTTTCCTACAACGAGATACCCGACGAACGGGAGGTCCGGGTCGTCGCCACGGTGGGACAGCAGGAGGTCTCGCAGGCGGGCTGACCCGGTTTGACGGCCCTAGTGGAGCGGCAGCATGAAGATCAAGCGCGTATTCGCCGAGGACATGCGTTCAGCCATGCGTCAGGTGCGCGAGTCGCACGGCGCGGATGCGGTCATCCTCTCCTCGCGACGGGTGGAGGGGGGCGTCGAGGTGATCTCGGCGGTGGACTATGACGAGCAGGCGGTGCGCGAGGCCGTCGCCCGCGAGGAGCGCCGGACCGCGCGGCATGCCGGTGGGGCCGGCGAGATCACCGGCGGCGGGGCGGACGGATTCGAGCGGCTGCTCGCCCGCGCCGACGCCGATGCAGCGGCCCGGGAGGACACGGCTCCGGCCGGGGGTTTCTCGGTGACGGTGGGGGATGACGGGGACGAGGGCCCGGCGGGTGACGATAAACCGGCGCCGACGCGACGGCGCGACGGCGCACCGTCGCTCGCGTTGGACTACGAGCGTTTCGCCGGCGGTGACGATAGCGGCGACGACGACGACCCCGAGCCCGCGGGCACCCGCCGGACGCGCTCGGCGAGCAACCGCATCGAGTGGACCCAGGAGCCAGCCATGCAGGCCATGCGCGAGGAGCTGCGCACCCTGCGCTCGCTGTTCGAGAACCAGCTCACGCTCATGGAGTGGCAGCAGATGGGCCGTGCCACGCCCGCCCGGGCGACGCTGATGCGCCGGCTGCACGGCATGGGGTTCGGCCCGGACGTCTGCCGCGGCCTCGCCGACGCGGTTACCAGCCGTGAGGACCCGGATCACGCCTGGCGTGAGGCCATGTCCCTGGTCACCGAGCACGTGGCCACCAGCGACGACGAAATCATCGAGCGGGGCGGGGCGGTGGCCGTCGTCGGCCCCACCGGGGTGGGCAAGACCACCACTGTCGCCAAGCTGGCGGCCCGCTTTACCCTGCGCCACGGTCGCAACCAGGTGGCGCTGGTGACCACGGACAACTTCCGCATCGGCGGCCAGGAGCAGCTGCGCAACTTCGCGCGGATCCTCGGTGTGCCGGTTCATGCCGCGGCCGACGGCGAGGAGCTCGCCGAGCTGCTCGACGATTTCTCCGACCGGCGCCTGGTGCTCATCGACACCGCCGGGATGAGCCAGCGCGACATGCGCCTCGCCGAGCAGATGCGCGCGCTCAAGGACGGCGCCCATCGGATCCGGCCGTACCTGGTGCTGTCGGCGAACACCCAGCTGCCGACCCTGATGGAGACCCTGCGCGCATTTCGCGCCGTGGGCCCGGTGGGGTGTATCCTGAGCAAGGTCGACGAGGCTGCGAGTCTGGGCGGGGTGCTCACGGCGGTGATGCGTGGCCGGCTGCCGATTGCGTACGTGGCCGACGGTCAGCGCGTGCCCGAGGATCTGCGCCCGGCGCGGGCGGATGCGCTGGTCGGCGAGGCGGAGGCCCTCGCGGCGGATAGCGACGGTGAGAACGAGGACGACGAGTCCCTGGCGGTGGCCTTCGCGGGCAGCCTGGCACGGCAGGGCTGAGGGGCATGGATCAGGCAGCGGGATTGAGACGAATGAGCGAGCCGAAGCCGGTCAAGGTGGTCGCGGTGGCCAGCGGCAAGGGGGGCGTGGGCAAGACCAACGTATCCGTGAATCTGGCGAGCGCCCTGGCGCGGGAGGGGCGTGGCGTGATGCTCTTCGATGCCGATCTCGGCCTCGCCAACGTGGACGTGCTCCTGGGGCTCTCGCCCAAGCGTAATCTCGCCCATGTGCTGGATGGCGAGGCCGGGCTGGAGGAGGTCCTGCTCGAGGGACCGGAGGGCATTCACATCGTTCCCGCCTCCTCGGGAACCCAGCGCATGGCCGAGCTCTCCGGCGCCGAGCACGCGGGCCTGATCCGCAGCTTCAGCGAGCTCGCCGTTGACCTTGATTACCTGTTCGTCGATACCGCCGCCGGCATCTCCGACTCGGTGATGAGCTTCGCCCGCGCCGCGCGGGAGGTCCTGGTGGTGGTCTGCGACGAGCCGTCCTCGCTCACCGATGCCTACGCGCTGATCAAGGTGCTCAACCGCGACCACGGCGTGCAGCGTTTCCACATGGTCGCCAACCGTGTCCCGGGGCCGCGGGAGGGCCAGAATCTCTACGGCAAGCTCGCGCGCGTGCTCGACCGCTTCCTGGACGTGACCTTGGAATACCTCGGCGCCGTCCCCGAGGACGATCGCCTGCGTGCCGCGGTTCAGCGCCAGCGCGCGGTGGTCTCGATGTATCCCTCCTGCCCGTCGGCCCGGGCCTTCCAGGCGCTGGCGGCGCGCCTCGAACAGTGGCCGCTGCCGAGCCGCGCCGACGGCCAGCTGGAGTTCTTCGTCGAGCGTGTCATACGCTATGGCAGTCGCGTCCGGGAGGTCTCCGAATGAATGGACATGCGCTCTACGAGGCGGTCCAGCGGGGGAGCAGCGACGACCTGCTGGTGGCGAACGCCCCGCTGGTGCGACGCATCGCTCACCACCTGGCGAGCCGACTGCCTCCGAGCGTGCAGATCGAGGACCTCATCCAGGCGGGCATGGTCGGCCTGCTGGAGGCGGCGCGGCAGTTCGACGCCAGCCAGGGCGCCTCGTTCCAGACCTATGCCGGCATCCGCATCCGCGGTGCCATGCTCGATGAGATCCGGCGCCTCGACTGGACACCGCGTTCCGTGCACCGCCGCTCCCGGGAGGCCGCCGAAGCCATCCACGTCCTGGAGAACGAGCTCGGCCGTGAGCCCCGGGACGCCGAGGTCGCCGCCAGGCTGGGCGTGAGTGTCGACGACTACCACGGTATGCTCGCCGACGCCTCGAGCGCGCACCTGTTCAGCATGGACCAGACGGATCCGCAGACCGGCGAGACCCACGACCCCGCCGGGGATGGCCCGTCACCGCAGGACGTGCTGACCGACGGTCACTTCCGCGCCGACCTTGCCGAGGCCATCCGCGGCCTCAGTGAACGCGACCAGCTGGTGATGCAGCTCTACTATGACGAGGAACTCAATCTGCGCGAGATCGGCGAGGTCCTCGGGGTGAGCGAGTCACGTGTCAGCCAGATTCGTGGCAAGATAATGCTAAAGCTCAAGGCCTCCCTTGCCGATTGGTTGGATGGATAGACACCGATCGGGGCGCCCCCGCGACGGGGGCGTGCACACCGCCGCCGGCGGTGAGGCCTCACAATAACTCGCGTTTCCACTCAGGGGGATCGGCGTGGCACTGGACAAGCACATGAAAATCCTCGTGGTGGACGATTTTTCCACCATGCGGCGCATTATCCGTAATCTTCTGCGGGATCTCGGCTTCGACAACATCTCGGAGGCCGACGACGGCAACACCGCGCTGCCCATACTCAAGCGTGGCGGTTTCGACCTGCTCATCACGGACTGGAACATGCCGGGCATGACCGGTATGGACCTGCTCAAGAACGTCCGTGCCGATGAGGAACTGGCCGAGCTGCCCATCCTGATGGTCACCGCCGAGGCCAAGCGCGAGCAGATCATCGCGGCGGCCCAGGCGGGCGTGAACGGCTATATCGTCAAGCCCTTCACCGCCGTGACGCTCAAGGAGAAGATCGAGAAGATCTTCGAGCGCATCAATGCGGGGGGTTAGGCGATGAGCGACAGCCAGCGCAGCCAGGAATATCTCGCGCTAGCACGCACGCTCATCGAACGTGTCGAGGCCGGCGACGACCCGGGCATGCAGGAGACCGTCGATGAGCTAACGCGACTGCGTGAGAGCGAGCTCTTCCAGGAGATCGGCCAGCTTACCCGCGAGCTCCACGAGGCCCTCAAGTCCTTTCGCGTGGACAGCCGCCTCACCGATATCGCCGCGAGCGAGATCCCCGATGCCCGGGAGCGGCTCAACCATGTCATCGAGGTGACCTCCCGTGCCGCCCACCGCACGCTGGAGGCCGTCGAGACCAGCCTGCCGCTGGCCGACGAGGTCGCTGCCCGGGCCGGGACGCTCCACGAGCGGTGGCAGCAGTTCCGCCGGCGTGAGCTGAGCGCCGACGATTTCCGGGGCCTCAGCCACGACATCGAGGCCTTCCTGGCCGCCGCCGCAGACAACGGCAAGACACTCCACAACGCGCTTTCCGAAGCGTTGATGGCGCAGGATTACCAGGACATCACCGGCCAGATCATCCGCCGCGTCATCACCCTGGTTCAGGAGGTCGAGGACGGCCTGGTCGAGCTCGTGCGCATTTCCGGGGCGCGGATCGCTGAAGAAAAGCCGCGTGCTGCCGATAAGGCGGATGAACGTGCGGAGCAGCAGCTCAGTGGACCTGCGGTCCCGGGCCAGGACGACGACGATGTCGTATCGGGCCAGGACGACGTCGACGACCTGCTCTCCAGCCTCGGCTTCTGAGGGAGACACGCATGGCTATCGATCCGCAGGACGACATCGTCCAGGACTTTCTGGTGGAGTCCCGGGAGATCCTCGAGGGACTCGGCGAGCAGCTCGTCTCGCTGGAGCAGGCGCCGGAGGACCGCGACCTCCTCAATTCGGTGTTCCGCGGCTTTCATACCATCAAGGGCGGTGCCGGATTCCTCGGCCTCGACGAGCTCGTCGACGTCTGCCATCAGACCGAGGACATCTTCAATCTCCTGCGCCAGGGCGAGAAGCAGATGAGCCCGGAGCTCATGGACGACGTGCCCCAGGCCCTGGACGTGGTCAATGGCATGTTCGACCGCATCGAGGACGCCCAGGATCTCGAACCCGCGCCGGGGGGCCTGCTGCAGGCGCTGCGCAGTCATAACCAGCCGGACGACAATGCCGGCGGTGCAGCCACGTCCGCCTCGGACGGGGCGTCGGCAGGCGAGGGCACGGGTGGAACGACGGCCGCGCCCTCCGGCGCCGCCGCACCTGGCGGTCAGGAGGCCGCGTCCGGGGATATCAGCGACCAGGAGTTCGAGGCGCTGCTCGATGCCCTCGATGGTGAAGGGGTCGGAGACGGCGGTTCAGCCGCGGCGAAGGACACTGCCGTGGAAGGCGCGGGCGCGGGCGCGAGCGCGGGTGCGGGGGCCGCCGCCGGTGACGAGATCACCGACGACGAGTTCGAACGCCTGCTCGACGACCTCCATGGCGAGGGTAGTCATCACGGTGTCCCATCCGCCCCGGCTAATGCCGCCGACGGGCAAGGTCCCGGGGACGCCGCCGACGGCGACGAGATCACCGACGACGAGTTCGAAAAGGTCCTCGATCAGCTTCACGGCAGCGGCCAGGGTCCGACGGGGGGCCAGACGGACGCTGCGGAGACGCCCGTGGCCTCCGGCGGCGGATCCTCCGCTGCGCGGGAGCCGTCGTCCCGCCGCCCCGAGGCGTCGGCCGGCGGTGGGCACCAGGGCGGTGGCGACGGCGGTGCCGCCGCGGGCGGCGGTCAGCACGGCGCCGGCGGACACGGGCACCGCGGTGAGACCAGCGTGCGCGTGGACACCGCAAAGCTCGACGACATCATGAACCTCGTCGGCGAGCTCGTGCTGGTGCGCAACCGCCTCGCGAACCTCCGCGGCGAGATTGGCGACGAGCGTCTCTCCCATGCGGTGGGCAACCTCGAGCACGTCACCTCGGACCTGCAGAACTCCGTGATGAAGACCCGGATGCAGCCCATCCGCAAGGTCTTCGGCCGTTTCCCGCGGGTCATCCGCGATCTCGCCCGCAACCTGGAAAAGGAGGTCGAGCTCGTCACCGCCGGCGAGGAGACGGATCTGGACAAGAACCTGGTCGAGGCACTGGCGGATCCGCTCGTCCACCTCATCCGCAACTCCGTGGACCACGGCCTGGAGCCCCCGGACGAGCGCCAGAGTGCCGGCAAGCGGCGCACCGGCACCGTGCGCCTCGCCGCCGAGCAGGAGGGCGATCACATCCTGCTGACCATCGCCGATGACGGCCGCGGCATGGACCCGGACAAGCTCCGCGAGATCGCGGTCAAGAAGGGCGTTCTGGACGCGGAGTCCGCACGGCGGCTCGACGACAGCGAGTGCTACAACCTCATCTTCGCGCCCGGCTTCTCCACCAAGGAGCAGATCTCGGACGTCTCCGGGCGCGGCGTGGGTATGGATGTCGTCAAGAACAGCATCTCCCAGCTCAACGGCACCATCGATATCGATTCCGAGCTGGGCCGGGGCACGATCATCCGCATCAAGGTGCCGCTGACGCTGGCCATCCTGCCGACCCTCATGGTGCGCATCGCCGGGCGCAAGTTCGCGCTGCCGATGTCCGTGGTCCGCGAGATCTTCGAGCTCGAGCGCGGCCGTACCAACGTGGTGGACGGGCGACTCACGGTCATGGTCCGTCACAAGGCGATGCCGCTGTTCTTCCTCGAACGCTGGCTGGACCGGATGGGTGCCGAAGCGGTGGTACCGGCGAAGAGCCTTACCGGCGAGGATCAGGAGAAGGATTCCCAGGTGGTGACCGTGGTCATCGGTCACCAGACCGTCGGGTTCGTGGTCGACGAGGTGATCGGTCTCGAGGAGGTCGTGATCAAGCCCCTCGGTGCCATCCTCCACGGTCTGCCGGGGCTGGCGGGCTCGACCATCACCGGGGACGGGAGCATCGCCCTGATTGTGGACATCCCCAGCCTGATCAAGCAGTACGGCTCGCGTCTATAGAGCGGCAGGAGAGGTAGGAGAGCGGTTTTGAGCAGAGTAAGGACGCTGGTTGTCGACGACTCCGGCTTCTTCCGCCGGCGGATCTGCGATCTGCTGGCGTCGGATCCGCAGATCGAGGTGGTCGGTGAGGCCGTCGACGGCAGGGAGGCCGTGCAGAAGGTCCAGCGCCTGCGTCCGGACGTGGTGACCATGGATATCGAGATGCCGGTGCTCGACGGCATCTCCGCGGTGCGCGAGATCATGCGCCGCAACCCGACGCCCGTGCTCATGTTCTCCTCGCTCACCTACGACGGGGCCCGGCCCACGCTGGATGCACTCGAGGCCGGGGCGGTGGACTTCCTGCCCAAGCGCTTCTCGGACATCTCCAGCAACCACGACCACGCCCGGCGGCTGCTCTGCGAGAAGGTCAAGCTGGTGGGCCGGCGCTCCATGCGGCGACCCACCTCACCGCCGCCGTCCCCCGCCTCCGGACAGGGCCGGGCGCGGGGCACGGCCCAGGCGCAGTCCGGCGCACCGGTGCAGGCACAGCAGCCGCCGCAACGGCGGGTGGAGGTGCCCGCCGGCAAGGTCCGGCTGGTGATCATCGGCACCTCCACGGGCGGGCCGGTGGCACTGCAGAAGGTGCTGGCGAAGCTGCCCCCGAACTTCCCCATGCCCGTGGTGCTGATCCAGCACATGCCCGAGGCGTTCACGGAGGCCTTCGCGGCGCGGCTCGACCAGCTCTGCCCGTTGCGCGTGCGTCAGGCCGTCGAGGGCGATTCCCTGCGTGCCGGCGAGGTGCTGCTCGCCCCCGGCGGCCAGCATCTGGGGTTCAAGAGCCAGGGCGGGCACCTCGCGGTGCGGCTGATCGAGCCGCAGCCGAACCAGTTCTATCGTCCCAGTGTCGACGTTGCCTTCGAGGAGGCGGCCCGTCATGTGCCGGGGCACGTTCTGGGCGTGGTGCTCACCGGGATGGGGGCGGACGGCTGCGAGGGTGCACGCGCACTCAAGCGCAGCGGCTCCCTGGTGTGGGCGCAGGACGAGGCGAGCAGCGTCATCTACGGCATGCCGGCCGCGGTGGCCAGGGCGGGACTGACCGATCAGATCCTGGATATCGACGCCGTCGGGCCGGCGCTGGCACGGTTGCGGGCCTGACGGCCCGTCGCGGAGGACGCATGCACGTATGGACCGTCGCGAATCAGAAGGGCGGGGTCGGCAAGACCACTACCGTGGTCAGTCTCGGCGGTCTGTGCGCCCAGCGCGGCCTGCGCACGCTGGTGGTGGACCTCGACCCCCACGGTTCGCTGAGCAGCTATTTCCGCCTCGATCCGGAGTCCGTCAACCCGGGGCTCTACGAGCTGTTCCGCAACGACGGTCAGCTCGAGCCGGCGATGCTGCGGCCCACCGGCGTCGAAGGCCTGTCGCTGCTGCCGGCGTCCACGGCGCTGGCGACGCTGGACCGCCAGCTCGGGACCCGGAAGGGCATGGGGCTGATCCTGCGCCGCGCGCTCCAGCGCCTGGACGGTGAGTTCGAGCGGGTGCTTCTCGACTGCCCGCCCATGCTCGGGGTGCTGATGGTCAACGCCCTGGCGGCGAGTCAGCGGGTGATCATCCCGGTGCAGACGGAGTTCCTGGCGGTTAAGGGCCTGGAGCGGATGATGCGCACGCTCGCCATGATCCAGCGTTCGCGCAACGAGGCCCAGCCGCAGACCATCGTGCCGACCCTCTACGACCAGCGCACCCGGGCCTCGGTGGAGACCCTCGCGCTGCTGCGCCACGAGTATTCGGAAATCCTCTGGGACGACGTTATCCCGGAGGACACGCTCTTCCGCGAGGCGAGCAAGCAGGCCATGCCGC
>NZ_WNXE01000001.1:56287-96857 GCF_010993615.1 Arhodomonas sp. KWT
GCTCACGGTGCTGAGGCCCTGGGCGCGGGGCAGCCAGGCCTATCGCCGGCTGCTGGCCACCGTGGAGGCCACGGCGGAAGACGATCATATGGCAAAGGTGCTGGGCGATGACGCGGCGATCTGAACAGCACGAGACGACGCTGCTCGAGCAGACGGACGCCGTCCGCGGCTACCTCGACGAGCTGCTGCGCGATCTCCCGCCGGAAGGTGGTGACACCGCCGAGGCGGCACCGGAGCCCGAGCCGCAGCCCCTGCGGGTCGTGTCCGATTCGGCTCCGCTGACACCGACGGAGGGCGATGAGGAGCCGGCCCCGGTGCAGGCGGCAGCGGGCGGGGAGGGCGGCACAGGTGCCGCAGAGGGGGCCGTGGTGCCGCCGTGGGCGACCCCGCAGTTCCAGGCGCTGCTCTTCGAGGTCGGCAGCCTCAAGCTCGCGGTGCCGCTGGTGAAGCTGCACAGCGTGGTACCGTTCAGCGATCACATCGCGGCCGTCCCCCGTCAGCCCGAGTGGGTGCACGGCATGATGCGTTACCGTGGCCGCAACGTACTGGTGATCGACACCGCCCGGCTGGTGCTGCCGCCGGGGCACGCCGACGCCGATGCCGCCGAGGGTCGCCCCGGCCACATGCTCATCGTCGGCGACGGTCGCTGGGGGCTTGCCTGCCGCCGGATCGGTGACGTGGTGCGACTGACCCCGGACGAGGTACGCTGGCGCAGTCGCGAGGGACGCCGGCCCTGGCTGGCGGGCACGGTCCTCGGGCGGCTGTGTGCGCTAATGGATACCGAGGCGTTTGCCGATATGTTGAGTCAGGGGGCGGAAGGTGCCGCCCTGCGCGTCCGCATCACGGAGAACAAATAGTCATGTCGGAACAGCTGCACGCACAGACCGAGGCCGAGGGCGCGGTCAGCCAGTGGGTGACCTTCACCCTGGACGATGAGACCTACGGCATCGGGGTGATGCAGGTCCAGGAGGTCCTGCCTCTCTCGGAGATCGCGCCGGTCCCCGGTGCACCGCCGTACGTGCTCGGCATCATCAACCTGCGCGGCAACGTGGTCACCGTTATCGATACCCGCATGCGTTTCGGACTCCGCCCGAAGGAGCCTGAGGACAGTGACCGCATCGTGGTCATGGAGGCGGGTAATCAGGTCGCCGGTATCCTGGTCGATAGCGTCGCCGAGGTGACCTACGTGCGCGACGGCGAGATCGATACCGCACCCAACGTCGGCAACGAGGACTCGTCGCAGTACATCTACGGCGTGGTCAGCCGGGACGACGACCTCCTGATCCTGGTGGACGTCAACCGTCTGCTCACCGCCGACGAGTGGCAGGAGGTCGCCGAGCTCTGATGACGCGATGGCGGGAGACGGCGGGGTGGCCATGATCCTGATCGCGGCGGGGGCGGCGGTGCTCGCGCTCGCAGCGCTTGCCGTGGCCGGTTACCTCGTGCAGCGCTCGCGCGCCCATACGCGCTGGCTCGCGACCATGGATTCGCGCTGGGCGGATCTCGCCGAGCAGCTCAAGGCCCTCACCGCCGGTGCCCTGGGACAGGGCGAGCGGCTCAACCGCCTCGAGGAGGACCTCGGGCGGCTGCGCCACCGCCTGGATACCGTCGCCAGCCAGGAAACCGGCGGCGGGCCCGCCTTCGCGCAGGCGATCCGGCTCGCGCGTCGCGGTGCCGGCGTGGAGGAGGTCATGGAGACCTGCGGGCTGAGCCGCATGGAAGCGGAGCTGGTGGTGACCCTGCACCGTGGCGAGGACGGCGATGCCGGCTGACGTGCCGCCGGCTTAGCGTCGTCCGCGTTCATCGGCGGCCGGCCGCGGGGACGCGATTGCCTCGCAGGGCGTTGCGTTCAGCGCCCCGGAGCGCTGTTGCCGCCGCTGCGTGAACGGTAGCCCTCCGGCACGCGGCCACGCACCCAGTAGGCGAAGGCGATCACCTCCGCGACCGCCCGATAAAGGTGTTCCGGGATTTCCTGGCCCAGAGGCAGCGTGGCCAGTACCTCGGCCAGATCCGCGTTGGCGTCCAGGGGCACGCCGTGGGCCTCCGCGATCCGGCGGATCTCGTCGGCGGTGACACCCTGGCCGCTGGCGGTCACCCGTGGTGCGCCCTCGCCCCCATATTCCAGCGCGACGGCGATCCGCCGGCGTTCGTCAGGCGCGGTCATCGATCAACCCCTCCCCACCGCCGGGTATCTGCGTCATCTCCGGCTCCGGCGGACGTTCACTCACCGTCAGGCCCTGGATCGCGAGCCCGGCGTCTCCCAGGGCCTCCTCCAGACGGGGCATCTCCGTGGCCAGCGCCTCGCGAAGCACGGCGTCCTCCGCCCGCCAGGTGATGCTGAGCCCGTCGGCGTCATAGAACAGCCGCGCCTCCAGTTCGCCGAGACCGGCGAACCCCAGGCGGACGTCCACCCGCCAGCGCTTGCCGGCGTCCTCCTTCGGTGTATCGCTGTCATCGCCCCGGCCTGAAGACTCCTCCCGGATCGACAGGCGCAGGTCGTCGATCTCGCCGCCGTTGGCCACCGGCAGCTCGAAGCCCAGTGTCACCTGGCCGTCCGGGCGATGGGCGGCGAGCTGGTGGAGCATCTGCCGCGCCAGGGCGCCGGTCACCGCCTGATCGGCGTCCTGCGTCGCGCGCCCCGGGGGCGTACCCGTGTTGGGGAGGCCGTCGCCATCCGGGCGCTCGTTGCCGCGCAGCGCGGCCGCCAGGCGCAGCAGGTTGGCCCGCAGGTCGTTGCGGGCGATGGAACCGGCAAGCTCGGGCCGGGCGGTGATCCGGCTCTCGAACAGGGTGCCCGAGTCGCGCAGCGCCGCGTGCAGGCCTTCGGCGGAACTCAGCTGCCTGGGGCTCGGCAGTGAGGCCAGCAGCGGCTGCAGCGCCCTGGCGGCGGGTTCCGGGAGGTCCTGCGCCTGCAGCCCCGCGAGTAGCCGGATCCCTTGGGTGACCGGTTGCTGGCGGGGCACATTGGTCCGCTGGAGGCGGGTGAGAGCGTCCGCGCCGCCGCCCTGGCCGGGCAGGAGTTCGATGCCCGTGCGCCCGCCCTCGCCGGCGGTGACGCGCAGGGCGACGGTGTCGCCGGGGGAAAGGCCGGTACCGGCGGGCAGAGGCAGGCGCAGCCGTCCGGCCACCGCCATCATCTGGCCCTCGTCACCCCGGCGGACCGTGGCGTGCAGAACCCTGCCGGCGGGCAGGACCTGGAGCAGGGGACGCGCCTCGGTGGGCACGTTGACGGGACGCGGATTCGCCGGCGGCGTATACAGCATCACTTCTCACCCGCGTCAGATTTTCGACCATCGCATGAATCGGGGCCCTTCCAGGATGCCCCCGAATTAGATAAATCACTGATTCGGGGGGTTGCGTAAGGGGCTGGCACGGAATTCGCCTCAATTCCGCCGTCAATCCGTTCGGAACGAGGGTGCCACCGTGGTCGCAAAACGCCAAGCCGAGCCCGACGTCTGGGTGATCGAGGAGACTGGGGCCGACGAGCTTCTGAGCCTCGGGACCGAGGCCGTGGCCTGGCTGCTCACACTGCAGCGGGCGACGACGGTCGATGAACGCCTCGGTGTCCTCACGGACTGGCTGGCGGCCCAGGCGGGTGTCAGTGCCTTGCGGTTCATCGATCAGGCGGGGCAGGTGCGCGCAGACGCCGGCCCGGAGATGGCGGCCTGCTCGTGGTGGCGTATCGCGGGCGCGGAGGCTGCGGGGGTGTTCCAGATCGGCGACGACGGGGCGGTGGATGTCAATAAACTGTCGCTTGTCCTCGGTGCGGTTGCGCCGCTGCTGCGTGGCGCGCTGGCCTATGAGTGCGCCGTTCGCCGTGCCCGGCGGGACCCGCTCACGGGTCTGCAGAACCGCACGGCCATGGCCGAGGCCCTGGCCGCGGAAATGGACCTGGTCGTGCGCCACGAGGCGCCGCTCACGCTGCTGGTCATCGACGTGGACCACTTCAAGACCATCAACGACTGTTTCGGCCACCGTGCCGGGGATGCCGTCCTGCGCCAGATCGGCGAACGGCTCAAGGCGCACTCACGCACCGGGGACCTGTTGTTCCGTTACGCCGGCGACGAGTTCGTGGTCGCGCTGCGCCAGACTGACGAGGCGGGCGCGGAGCAGGCGGCACGGCGCCTGCGCCATCTCATCGAGCGTGCAGTGATCCAGCACGAGGACCACATCATCCGGGTGAGCGTCAGTGTCGGCGCGGCCTGCGCCGCCGCCGGCGATACGGCGGAGGCCCTGTTTGAGCGTGCGGACCAGGCCATGTACCGGGACAAGGCGGACGCGACCCGCATCCGCCTTGCCGCCGGGCCGGCGCGCGCGGCGGAGCCGCCGTCCTACGGCATTCACGGTCAGTAGCCCGGCGGAACGCCGGCGGCGGAGACAGTGACCGGTGCTTT
Organism: Arhodomonas sp. KWT; assembly: GCF_010993615.1. Classification (NCBI taxonomy): domain Bacteria; kingdom Pseudomonadati; phylum Pseudomonadota; class Gammaproteobacteria; order Chromatiales; family Ectothiorhodospiraceae; genus Arhodomonas; species Arhodomonas sp. KWT. The sequence continues at coordinate 60,682 of NZ_WNXE01000001.1, forward strand.
CGTGTCGCAGCCATGCGTAAGGAGCGGCGCTCGGGCTATGATGGGTCAGTGATCCTTTCCGGAGCCCGGCGTTGACGAGCATCCTGGTAGTCGAGGACAACCTCGACCTAGCGGCCAATATCCTTGACTACATGGAGAGCTGCGGCCATGAGGCCGATGCCGCGGCGGACGGTCGCGAGGCGCTGCGACTCACCGGGCGCCACCGCTATGACGCCATCGTCCTGGATCTCGCCCTGCCCGGCGTCGACGGGCTGACGGTGTGCCGTCGTCTCCGCGAGGCGGGTGACGGCACCCCGGTGATCATGCTTACCGCCCGGGGGGAGCTCGAGGAGAAGCTCGCCGGTATCGAGCACGGCGCAGACGACTACCTCGTCAAGCCCGTCGCGCTCGCTGAACTCGAGGCCCGGGTGCGTGCGCAGGTACGCCGGGCCCGTGGGGAGTTTACCCGGACGCGGTTGCGGGTGGGCGAGCTCGAGCTCGACGAGCGGACCCACGAGGTCGTTCGTGCCGGCCGGCGGGTGAACCTCGCGCGGGCGGACTTCCTGCTGCTGCGCCGGCTCATGCGCGACGCACCGGATGTGGTCACGCGCGGGGTCCTGGAAGAGGCGGTCTGGGGTGATGAGCCCCCGGCGACCGATACCCTGCGCGCTCACATCCACCGCCTGCGCCGCGCCATCGACCACCCCTTCACCCACCCCATGCTGCGCACCGTGCATGGTGTCGGCTACCGCCTGGTCGCTCCGGACGATGCCCCGGCATAGCCTGCGCTTCCGCATCCTGGCGGCCTTCGTGATCGCTGGTATCGTCCTCGGACCGCTGCTGGTCGGCACGCTGCTCATCGCCGCCTACCACCTCGAGGAACGGGCCGTCGCGCGCATCCTCACCGGCCGGCTGGAAGAGATCATGGTCGCGCCGGACCGGTTCAATCTCACGAGTGCGCCGAATCGTCCTGATGTCCGGGTCTATGGCCGTGTTGCCCCGGCGACGCTTCCGGAGGCGATCGGCGGCTGGCGGCCGGGCCTCTACGAGATCGAGCACGACGGGCCCGCGGAGTACGAGGGTCCGCTGGAGGCCGACGCCATCGCCCGCCTCCCCGAGCGGCGGAGCTGGGCCCTGGCGGTGGCCCACCGTGACGGCCAGACCTTCGTCGTCGCCGAGGACCTCACGACCCTTGAGTACCGGGAGTCCCTCACGATCTGGCTGGTCGCCGGCGGTACGGTTCTCGCCCTCTACATCGCCCTGTGGCTTGGCTATTTCCTGTCCCGTCGCCTGATAGAACCGTTGCGGCGGCTGGCGCTGTCCGTGGGCATCGGCGAACGTGCCACCGACGGCGTCACCGTCGCGCCTGAAGACTACCCCGGCGACGAGGTTGGCGAGCTGGCGACGGCGTTTGCGGGCTATCAGCAGCGGATGGTGGACGCCCTGGAACGTGAACGGGCGTTCTCCGCGGACGCGAGCCACGAGCTGCGCAATCCCCTGGCGGTAATCGGCAGCTCGCTGGAGATCGCCGAGCGGGACCCCGGCCTGTCGGAGCCGACCCGCCGGGCGCTGGCCCGTGCGACGTCGGCGACGCGGGAGATCACCGACACCGTGGGGGCGCTGCTGGTGCTCGCCCGCGAGGGGCCGGGCGAGGTGCCCCACGCGCCGGTCGGGGTGGCGCCGCTTGTTGCATCGCTGGTGGAGCGCCTGGCCGCGGGGGCGGGCGTGCCGGTGGACTGGGAGACGGCGGCGGAACCGGTGCTCGCCGCGCCCGAGGTCGCCATCCGAGCCGTGGCGGAGAATCTGATCAGGAACGCGGTACAGCATACCCGCGAGGGTCGTGTCCGGATCACCCTCTACGACGATCGCCTGAGCGTGGTGGACAGCGGCGTGGGGATCCCGGTCGAGGAGATCGAGCGTATCCGTCAGCGCGGTGTCCGCGGCAGCAACAGCCTCAGCAACGGCAGTGGCCTGGGGCTGTCCATCGCCGACCGGCTGTGCCGGCGTTTCGGCTGGCGCATCGAGATCGACAGCACCGTCGGCGAAGGGACGCGGGCCGTCTGGCATTTCGCCTGACCGCCGAAAGCGCGCGTCCGCCGGCCGGCGTTGGCGCGCCCCCCTGCCGGCATCCAAACTCGTTGTAACGTTGCCCGTCGGATGGCGCCTCGTCGGAGCGGGGCGCGGCCGGGCAGGTCTTGTGTAGACATTCTGTTAACAACCGTTTCATTAGACTCGCGACCAAACTCATGGATGGTGAGGCAGTTGGTGGAGTATTCGGTTGTCATCCCGGTATTCAACGAGGCGGAGAACGTCCGCCCTCTCGCTGACGAGGTGCGGACCGCCCTCGACGGCGTCGATAACTATGAAATCGTGTTCGTCGACGACGGTAGCACCGACGATAGCATGCGTCGGCTCCTGCGGTTGCGGGACGCTGATCCCCGCATTCGCGTGATCGCTCATGAACGCAATGCCGGCCAGAGCGCGGCGCTTGCCACCGGTGTGGCCGCGGCGCGGGGTGGCTGGGTGGTCACGCTGGACGGCGACGGCCAGAACGATCCTGCGGACATCCCCCGGCTGATCGCCGAGCGTGAGCGCTCCGCGGCGGATCTGGTTGCCGGCTGGCGCCGGCGACGTCACGACACCTGGCTCAAGCGGGTGTCCTCCCGGGTGGCCAACGGCGTACGCCGCCGCGTGCTCGGTGACGACTGCCCGGATACCGGCTGCGGGCTCAAGCTCTTCCGCCGGTCGATCTTCCTTGCGTTGCCGCACTTCGACCATATGCACCGCTTCCTGCCCGCGCTGTTCCGTCAGGCGGGGGCCGGGGTGGCGACCGTGCCGGTTAATCACCGCGCCCGCCGGGCCGGCCGGTCCAAGTACGGCCTGGGTAACCGGCTGTGGGTGGGCATCGTGGACCTCTTCGGCGTGCTGTGGCTACGGCACCGGCGCCTGAGCGTGGGTCATCACGAGGTGCGTCCATGATTGAGCCGACCTTCATCTGGCTGGGCGTCGGACTGTTCGGCCAGGCGCTGTTCTCGCTGCGCTTCCTGGTGCAGTGGTTCCAGAGCGAGCGCGCCCGGCGCAGCGTCATTCCGGTGGCGTTCTGGTACTTCAGTATTGCAGGCGGAATGACCCTGCTGGCCTATGCCATCCACCGCGAGGACCCGGTGTTCATCATCGGCCAGGCGTCGGGGCTGTTCATCTATCTGCGCAACCTCTACTTCATCTACCGCGATCGCGGGGAGAGCGTCGGCACGGAGGGCGCATGAGGCGGGACTGGCTGATCGCGGCGTGGGTCGTCGGCGCGCTCGCGCTGCTCACGACGGTATACCTGGGTGCGCTGCCGCTGATTCCCATCGACGAGACCCGCTACGCAGGCGTGGCGCTGGAGATGTGGCAGGGCGGTGATTTCCTCGTGCCCCGCATCAACGGGGCGTTCTACGCCCACAAGCCGCCGCTGCTGTTCTGGCTGATGCACGCGGGGTGGGCCGTGTTCGGGGTCAGCGACTGGTGGCCCCGCGTGGCGGTGGCCCTGTGTGCCCTGGCCGCGGCCGGGCTCACCGTGCGCCTCGCGGTGCTGCTGTGGCCGGAGCGGGTGAACGTGCGCCGGGTCGCACCGGTGGTCCTCGTGGGTACGGGTCTCTGGGCCGTATGGGCGCCGGCGGTGATGTTCGACGTGCTGCTCACGGTCTGTGTGCTCATCGCACTGGTGGGGGTGGCGGAGCTCGCTGTCGGGCACGGCCGGCGCGGTCCGCTGCTGATCGCCCTCGGCCTGGGGCTCGGCATCCTCGCCAAGGGGCCGGTAGTGCTCCTGCACGTGTTGCCGGCGGCGGTTCTGGCCCCGTTGTGGCACAGGCGGGGCACCGTCAGCTGGCGGGGCTGGTATGCCCGCATCGGGCTCGCCGTGCTCGGCGGGGCGGCGATCGCCCTGGCCTGGGCGGTGCCGGCGGCCATCCGTGGCGGACCGGCCTACGCCGAGGCGATCTTCTGGGGGCAGAGCGCGGGGCGCATGGTCGATTCCTTCGCCCACGCCCGTCCGTGGTGGTGGTACCTGGCGATCCTGCCGCTGCTCGTCTTCCCCTGGATCGGCTGGCTCTCGGGCTGGCGGGCGCTCGGTCGGCTGCGGCCGCGCCGGGACGAAGGGACCGGGCTGCTGCTGAGCTGGCTGGTCACCGCATTCGTGGCGTTCATGCTCATCAGTGGCAAGCAGGCGCACTACCTGCTGCCGCTGCTGCCCGGGCTGGCGCTGCTTCTGGTCCGCGGGCTCGACGACGCCGGCGAGGCGGCGAGCCGCTGGTGGGACGCGTCGCCCGCGGCGGCGGGGATGGTCCTGGTGGCCGGTATAAGCCTCTGGCCCCATCTGGGCAACGTGCCCGACAACGCGCCGGGCTGGGTCATGAACGTGCCGTTGTGGCTGCCGGCCGTGCTGGTGCTGATCGCACTCGTCATGCTGGCACCGGCCGCGCGTCCGGCCGGTCGGGCGGTGGCACTGTCCAGCCTCAACGTGGTCGCCCTGGCGACGATCATCCTCGGTATCGGCAGTGTCGCGGCACCGTGGTACGACCTCGCGCCGGTCGGGCGCCTGGTGGCGGGCCTGCAGGCCACCGGCCATCCCGTCGCCCATGTCGGCAAGTACCACAATCGCCTGCGCTTCACGGGGCGCCTGAAGCGGCCCGTGGCGGTGATCGACGATGATCAGGTGGGTGCCTGGATCTGCCATCATCCGACCGGGGTCGTGTTGCGCTACTACGACCGTCCGGCGGGGATACCCGACGAGCCGGTGCTCATGGAGCGACCGTTCCGCAGCGACTGGCTGGTGGTCACCCGCGCCCGGGACATGCCCGGGTTCCGGGCATGTCCCGGTGGCCGGCCCACGGCCTGATTCCGGTGACGCGGCGGTATCAACGCGTGGTTCACGGCCCTCGGGCCACCACGTTCCCGTCGCGCCGGTCTTGCGCCGGAGACGTGCGACATCCCCGCCCGGTCGACGCGGCTGTCGGCAGCCTCCGAGCAGCCGACCTACGGGAGAGGCCGGGGGGCACCCTTGCGGCATGCCTGTGAAGGGGCCGTGTCGTGGTGCCGTAGGTCGGCCGCTCCCGGCGGCCGACATTCCTGCCAACCGGCCGTGGATCGGTTGCCCTAGGGCAACCGACAATTGGGTAATGCGCGTTTGCGCGGTACCCGCCGGGGACAGGACACCCCGTAGCGGGGATGCCGTACACGGTCTGCGGCCTTATGCTCGGTCGACGTTCCGGTGCCGCCGGCTTGTCCCCCCGGCGATGCGGCGGCATTATCGCCGGATGCGGCGCCCCGCGGGGTGCCAGGGTGCGGACAAGGAGACCCCATGCGATTGGTGCGATTCGGCTCCCCCGGCGCCGAGAGGCCGGGACTGCTCGACGGGACGGATACGCTGCGTGATCTGTCCGGCCATGTCGATGATATCGCGGGCCCGACCCTGGCGGCGGATGCCCGCCGCCGTCTGGCGGCCCTGGATCCGGCCTCCCTGCCCGCCGTCCCCGGTGAGCCGCGTCTCGGTCCCTGCGTGGCGCGGCCCGGCAAGATCCTCGGTATCGGACTGAACTACCGGGACCACGCCCGGGAGACCGGGGCGCAGGCGCCGACGCAGCCCATCGTCTTCTCGAAGGCCGTCTCCTCCGTGTGCGGGCCGGACGACGATCTGCTCTGCCCGCCGGGGGCCGTGTGCCTCGACTGGGAGGTGGAACTCGCAGTGGTAATCGGCGAGACCGCGCGGCGTGTGGACGAGTCCGGGGCCCTGGGATATGTCGCCGGCTATTGCGTGCTCGACGACGTCTCCGAGCGTGCCTGGCAGAAGGACCACGGTGGGCAGTTCGTCAAGGGCAAGAGCCACGATACCTTCTGTCCGCTGGGTCCCTGGCTGGTGACCGCGGATGCCGTCCCGGATCCGCAGGCACTGGCGCTGTGGACCGAGCTCGGCGGCGAGCGCGTACAGGACGGCACGACCGCGGATATGATCTTCCCGGTGGCGGCGCTGATCAGCCATCTCAGCCGCTACATGACCCTGGAGCCGGGGGATGTGATCGCCACCGGCACGCCCGCCGGCGTGGGCATGGGCCGGCAGCCGCCGCGCTACCTCCGCCCGGGGGAGAGCCTGCGACTCGGCGTCGAGGGCCTCGGTGAGCAGACCCATCGCGTGGTGGCGGATACCCGCGACTAGGGGGGCGTCAGCAATCACCCGGGACGCCGTGCCGCAGGCCACTGTGCGCCCGGCGTTGCCCGCCGCTCATCGGGTCTCCAACCGTTTTCCCTGCGCCCCGGCTGGCCGCATTCCGGGTCGCCTGCGCGAGACCGCCGGGCAGGGCCCGGCGTGGCGGCAGCACGTCGTCCCGGCGCCGCCGTCAGCCGGTTACGGGGGTGGGGATGCCGGTCGGGCGCTCCAGCACGTCCGCGAGCCGCCCGCGGTCGGGCAGCTGGCCGCGGGCAAGGGCCGTGGCGGTGATCCGTTCTTCGAATCGGCGACGTTCATCGGCGGTGAACTGCAGATCGCTGGCGGTGAAGTCGTCGGTCATCGGCAGCGGGTGGGCCTCCACCCACAGCCGTCCCCGGGCCCAGGTATGCTTGAGCGGCTGATGGACGATGCGTACCGGGGTGTCCCGGGGCACCTGCGGGAACATCGAGGCGATGTCTTCCGGGTAGAGCCGGACACAGCCGTGGGAGACGCGCATGCCTACGCCCGCCGGGCGGTTGGTGCCGTGGATGAGGTAGCCGGGCATCGCCAGGCGCAGGGCGTAGGCGCCCAGGGGGTTGTCCGGGCCCGGAGGCACCCGGCGCGGCAGCGACTCGCCCTTGGCCCTGGCCTCCGCCCGGATGGAGGCCGGTGGGTACCAGGCCGGTCCGTCGATCTTGCCCGAGACACTCGTGCTCCCCAGCGGCGTGCTCCAGTCCTGGCGCCCGATGCCGATGGGGTGGGTGATCACACGCTGCCGGCTGTCGTCCCCGACGGGCGGGTAGAAGTACAGCCGCAGCTCCGGGGCGTTGATCACGATGCCCTCGCGCGGCGTGTCCGGGAGTATGAAGCGCCGCGGGATGATCACGGGCTGGCCGGTGCCGGGGAGCCAGAAGTCCACGTCCGGGTTCGCCAGGATGATGTCCCAGTAGCCCACGTCGAAGCGCCGGGCCACGTCGTGCAGGGTCTCGCCGTCGCGGACCTGGGTAACGTGGGCGCGGCCGACGAGGGCGCTGTCGCCGGACGGCAACGTCCATTCGTAGAGGTGCTGGCGGCGGTCCCCGGACTCCTCCCCGGCGCCCCGGGCGAGGGCCGGTCCGGCGAGCAGCAGGCCGGCCATGGCCTGCAGGATTCGGCGGCGCTCCGCGTCTGGCGGCGTGTGCGGCATCTCGACGGCCCCTTGGTGACGGAGCCGCTATCCTGCCACCTCGCAGGCGCTGGTGCACCCTCGCCGCGCCATCAGCGGCGCAGCTCGACGCACCGCCAGATGTGGTCCTCGCTGAAGCGCAGACTGTGGCGTCCGCCCTCCGTATGGGGACGGGCCGGCTCGCGGGTGGAGTAGGCGGCCAGAACGACCCCGGCCAGCTCGCTGCGGCCGGCGGCGGTGATGCGTACGTCCAGCCACTCTCCGCCGGTATGAAGCTGAACGACGTCGCCGGCGGCCGCGTGATAGGGCGCCCCGGCGGGGGTGCGCAGGGGTTGTCCGTGACCGCGGGGGCGCAGGTGGTGTGGGCTCTCCATGGTCGCTGTCCCGGCTGCCTCGTGTGTTGGCATAGTCATGGCGGCAGGGTAGCGGTCGCGGCGTTACGCCCCGGTGACACGGCCGCGTCGATTGCGTGACACGTGGGTAAGGTCCACGTCGCCGCCCATGCCGGCGGACGGCGAAGCGTCCGTACGGTCAGTCCTCCGGTTCGACGACCACGACCTTGTCCGGCGTGAACGCCGCCCGGCCGATGCTGGCCGTCTCCTCATGGGGGTAACCCGGCTGGTTGGCGACGAAGCGGGTGCCGCGGATCGTGAGGTCCGCGTTGGCGTGGGTGTGTCCGGAGATCCACAGTGCCGGCGGGTGCATGTGGATCAGGCCGCTGAGGTCCGATGCGAAGGCCGCGGCGAGGCCGTCGCCGGGGTAGCCGGGATGGCTCAGCTGAGGTACCGGGGCGTGGTGGGTGACCACCACCGTCGGGCCGTCCCAGGTCTCGGCGAGCACGGCCTCCAGCCATTCGCGGGTGTGCTGATGGGCGGCCTGGGCGTCCTCGGGGCGGAAATGCCCGTCGCGGGTGTGGATGAAGTGATGGTCGGCGAGCTGGCGTGCAGCGATCCGCCGGTTGCGCCCCACCTGCTGGACATCGCCGTGGGTGTGCAGGCGGTAGTCCGTCCAGAGGGTGGCGCCGACGACGCGCACACTGCCGAGATGCAGCACCTCGCGCTCGAGGACATGGACCTCGCCCGTGCCGCGCTCGCGCAGGGCCCGTGCGGTTTCCCGGCAGTCGCAAGCGAGCTCGGGGAAGTGCCAGCCGTAGTACTCGTGGTTTCCGAGCACGTATACCACCGGCGTGTTGCGGTCGGCGGACAATCGCGCGGCGGCCTCGACGCCGTGGGTACCGGTGGCGATATCGCCGGCAAGCACGATCAGGTCCACGTCCGCCGGGGGCACCATGTCTTCCAGGGTGGCACCGTCCCGGGTCTCCAGATGAAGGTCGCTGACGGGCTGGATACGCATGCTCACGGCCCCGTGTGTCGCGGTCGGCGATGCCCGGTGACGTCCCTCATCCTTTTCTCCTTGGCCTTCCCGACGGTAAGCGCATTATGGCTCACGGGTGACGCCTGCGGACACCCTGTTCGCCGGCGGGAATGCCCGGTGCCGACGTCAGTGCGCGCTGGTCCCCGTGGCCGCGATCCCGGAGGGCGGGGCGCCGACCCGGTTACGTCCCGCGCGCTTGGCCCGGTAGGCGCCGGCGTCGGCCCGGCGGATCAGCGCCTTGACGGTATCCCCGGGACGGAGCGTGGCAACGCCCAGACTCACGGTGAGACGTTCCCCGGTGGGGAAGGCGCTCTCCGCCACGGTCTGCCGCAGCGTCTCGGCGATCCGCCATGCCCCGTCGGCCCCGGTTTCCGGCAGCAGGATGATGAATTCCTCGCCGCCCCAGCGCACGAAGGTGTCGCTGTCCCGCAGGCGTCCGCCCATGACCTCGGCGAAATGGGCCAGCACGCGGTCGCCCATTTCGTGGCCGAAGCGGTCGTTAATGGCCTTGAAATGGTCAAGGTCGGCGAGGAGCAGCGATAGCGGGCGGTCGTAACGGCGCGCCGTTGCCATGGCGCGTTCGAGCAGCGGTTCAAAGCCGGCCCGGTTGAGTGCGCCGGTCAGGGTGTCGTGGCGTGCGGCACGTTCCAGGCGTGCCTCCAGCTGCTTGCGTTCCGTGATATCGATGAGTACGCCGCGGAACAGCTGGCCGGGACCGGGGTCGTCCGCCGGTACCGCGTGGCCGAACAGCCAGTGAATGCCTTCGCCGGTGCGTACGCGGAACTCCGCGTGCCAGTCGGATGGGGGGCCGATGTTCGCCTGGCGGGTGGCTGTACGCATCTGCTCCATGTCTTCCGGAAGGACGCGTGACCACAGGATGCGGGGGTCGTCCGTGCGCTCTTCCGGTGAAAGTCCGAGGAGTGTGCGCAGCCCGTCGCTCACGAACGGGAAGCGCTCGCTGCCGTCGGGCATGAGGCGGTACTCGTAGACCGCGCCGGGGATGCTGTCGGCGATGTCCCGCAGACGGTCGCGCTCGGCATTAAGTCCCTGCATCGCCTCCTTGTGGGCAGTGATGTCCTCGGCGACGACGTCGATCACCACGTCGCCGCCGCGGTGGGCGAGGTGGGCCGCCATGGCGATCCAGCGCTGTGGTGCGTCGCCGCCCGGTGCGATCAGGACCTCGCGGTCGCGTACCATGCCGTGCTCGCGCAGGTCGCGGGTCAGCGCCCGGCGTTGCCCGGCGTCCACGAACAGTGCCTGCAGGGTGCGCAGATCGGTGATGCGGGCGACGTCGATGCCCAGGCGCTCCCGTGAGGCAGGATTGGCATCGATGTGCAGGCCGTCGTTACCGATACGGATCCGCGCGACCGCCACCGGCAGGTCCTCGAACACCTGTCGGTAGCGGTCAATGCGCTGGTGGAGTTTGAAGAACTCGTTCACCGTCTGTGCCAGCGTGCGGATCTCGGGGCTGCCGGTTTCCGGGGCGGCACGGCCGCTCTCGCCGGCCTGCTGTGCCTTGAGTGCCTGGTAGACCCGGTTTATGGGGGCCATCAGCTCGCGGCGCACAAGCAGGAAGACGAGCAGTGTGAATGCCAGTACCGTCGCAGTGAGCCAGCCTGCATTGATCAGTGCGTCCTTCCGGGCGCGTCCGATCAGCTCGGAGGCGTCCATCACGACCACCACCCGGCCGTCCGCGAGGGTCTCGGCGATCGGGCTCACCGGGTCGGTGATCCACAGCCGGGAGATCGCGACCGCCTCGCCGTGTCCCGGCCGCCAGCGGGTCTCGCTATCCCCGGACAGGGGGTGGCTCAGCCAGCGGCCGATCGACGTCGTCCCCAGGTCGTCGGCGGAGCGGCCCTGCCATGCCAGGCGGGAGCTCGCCACGACGCGGTCGCCGTCGGCGCTGGTCAGGGCGATGGCACGGATGCGTGGATTCGCGGCGACAGTGAGGACGAAGCGCTCCAGGGCGGTACCGGAGGCGACGGTCTCCACCGCGTAGTTCATCGTGCGGGCGATCTCCAGCGCCTGGCCGACCGCGGCGTCGCGGGCGTCGGGCAGGTGATGACGGTAGCTCATCCAGCCCGCAGCGAGCGCGAACACCGTTGCCAGTGCCATCAGTGCCGCCGCAAGCCGGAACTCGATGCGCCGGCGCATGGGGATCAATCGTTTCACGGGGACGCCACCCTCTCCAGTGCCCGGCTGTCCAGCAGGCGCCGGGGATCGATCGTGATGGCACGGCGGTCGAAGGCCTCCAGGGCGGTGATGGACCGACGTACCGCGCGGATCAGACAGGCGTCCTCGCCCCAGCAGTCGCGTTGTGCCCGGAGCCCGATCATATGGATCTGCTCCAGGGGTTCGCGTATTTCCTCACTGCTCTGACCGCCCCGGTGGGCGAGCAGTTCAGCCGCCTCCTGCGGATGATCGGCCGCCCAGTCCAGGGCTCGCTGGTGGGCCCGGATCAGCCGGCTCAGGGCCCCGGTCCGTTCACGGGTAACCTCCCTGGAAGCGATGAGGATGTCGATGACGGCGTTCGGCGCCGCCGCGGTGTCGAAGATCCGCCGGACACCGTCGAGGTGCTCCATGCGTTTGGAGAACGGCGGATACGTCACTGCCGCGGATACCTCGCCCTCGGCCAGCGCCTCCGCCATGGAGGATTGCGGCATTGGGGCGAGACGGACCCCGGTCGCCGGTACCCCCGCGTGCGCCAGTGCGCCGGCGAGCACCAGCAGGTTCGCCGATCCCGGTTCTACTGCCACATGCCGCCCGCGCAGGCCGGCGACGCCGGTAACCGGTGGTCTTGCCAGGATCACGTCCGCCCCTACCGAGCGGTCGAGCATCAGCACGGCCCGGGCCTTGCGGTCCGAGCGCCGTTCGATCTGCACGAGTTCCAGAGGCGTGCCGCCGAGCAGGTCCACCTGGCCGCGTTCGAAGGCCCGCCGGGAGTCGCGCAGCGACAGCGTATCCACGATCTCGAGGTGGATGCCGGCATCCGCGGTGAAGCCTTTCTTCTGGGCGATGTAGAAGTACCCGTATCCCGGCCATGCGTTCGCAGCCAGGCGCAGGGTGGGCGTGTCGTTGCGCGCGCAAGCGCTGACGGCGAGGGCGATCAGTATGACCAGCCCCCGCCGCAGAGTGCCGTGCGGCATGGCTCCCCGGCTCCGTCTGTTTCGTTGTCAGCTCCCCGTTGGGGCATTCTGGACCGGAAACGGTGCGTTTGCCGAGGGCGCGTGTGGGCACGGGCGGACGCGACCGACCGGCGGGCGCCGGCCGGTCCGTGGCGGGCTAGGGGCGGTTGCGGTCGAACCGGGCGTCGAGCCCCTGCCATACGTTGGTGTAGTCGCGCTGGCGGAACGAGGCCGCCATCGCCTGCTCGGTGGGCAGGAACAGGTAGCGGGACTCGAACATGAACGCCAGGGTGTCGCCCTGGTAGACCGGTTCGAGCGCCGCCTTGGAGGCGGTCTCGAAGGTCTCGGCGTCCGGGCCGTGGGGGGTCATGCAGTTGTGCAGGCTCGCGCCGCCCGGCTCGAAGCCCTCGGCCTTGGCGTCGTAGACCCCGTGGACCAGGCCCATGAACTCGCTCATCACGTTGCGGTGGAAGTACGGTGGCCGGAACGTGTCCTCGGCGACCATCCACCGCGGCGGGAAGATCACGAAGTCCACGTTGGCCGTCCCGGGGGTGTCCGTGGGCGCGGTGAGCACGGTGAAGATCGAGGGGTCCGGGTGGTCGAAGCTCACCGTGTTGATGACGTTGAATCGCGCGAGGTCGTACTTGCACGGATGATAGTTGCCGTGCCAGGCGACCACATCCAGCGGGGAGTGGTCGAGAGGGGCCGCCCAGAGGTTGCCGCAGAACTTCGCCACCAGCTCGAAATCACCGCGGCGCTGCTCGTAGGCCGCCACCGGTGTCAGGAAGTCACGCTGGTTGGCCAGGCCGTTGGCGCCGATGGGGCCGAGGTCCGGGATCCGGAAGAACGCGCCGTAGTTCTCGCAGATGTAGCCGCGGGCCTGGGCCGCCAGCAGGCGCACCTGGTACTTGAGGCCCCGCGGGATGAGCGCGATCTCGCCCGGCTCGACGGTGACTACACCCATCTCCGTGGCGATCTCGAGGCCGCCTTGCTGGGGAACGATGAGCCACTCGCCGTCGGCCGAGTAGAAGAAGCGCCCGTCCATCGAGCGGTTGGCGGCGTAGAAATATACCCCGCAGCCCGCCTGGGCCTTGAGATCGCCGTTGCCGGCCACCGCGAACAGCCCCTCGATGAAGTCCGTGGGCGTCTCGGGGAAGGGCATGGCGCTCCAGCGCATCTGGTTCGGGTCCACCGGGGTCTGAGCCGGTGCTTCCAGCCGGCCGAGGGTCACGGGCTCGAAAGCGCCCTGGACCACTGACGGCTGAATCCGGTAGAGCCAGCTGCGCAGGTTGCTGTGGCGCGGGGCCGTGAACGCCGTGCCGCTGAACTGCTCGGCGTAGAGGTCGTAAGGGCAGCGCTGCGGTGAGTTGCGGCCCACCGGCAGCGCGCCCGGCTCGGCTTCCGTTTCGAAGTAGTTTCGGAAGCCACTGAGGTACTGGCGTTCGTCCTGCGGCATGATCGTCATCTCCTCCTGTATGAACGGGAGCCGTGACGGCTCGTGCCGGCATCGTAACGCCATTTAGTTTTGAGCGAAACTACCTTGCAGGGACCGTCTTATCCCTCAGCCCATCCAGGAGGAGGCCGATGGTCTCGCGTTCCGTGTGCGAGAGGTGGGCGAGCAGGCGGTCCGGACGGGCGTTCTCGATCTCGCCGAGGCGCTTCAGGCACGCGGTCCCGGCCTCTGTCAGGGCCAGGTGTACGACCCTGCGGTCGTCCGGATGCGGCTGGCGGGTGACCAGCCCGCGCTCGCGCAGCCGGGCAACCGCCCGCGTGACACGCGGGCGCTCCAGGCCGGCGCGTTCGGCCACGGTGCCGGCGGACACAGGGCCGTGGACATCGAGGGCGGCGAGCACCCGCCAGTCGGCGAGGCGGATGCCGGCGGTCTGGCGGCATGCGCGGTCCAGCGCCTGCTGGATACCGTCGGCGAGGGTGCACAGGGGGCCGGGGAGGGCGTTGGAGGCTGGCGCGGAAGGGGTCACGAGGGACATGGCGGCACCTGGGGTTGCTTGACTTTAATTTTGACTGAAACTACTTTGCCGAACGCTAATCGGCCGTCCCCGTGGTCGGCTATGATCGATATCAAATGCCCGACGAACACCCCGCCAGGGGATGAGGAGGCAACATGAAGCTGGCTTCGCTCAAGCGTGGGCGCGACGGCGCCCTGGTCGTGGTCTCCCGCGACCTCTCCCGCGCCGTCGAGGCGGCCGACGTGGCGCCCACGCTGCAGGCCGCGCTGGACGACTGGACGGCCGCGGCACCGGCACTCCAGGCCCTCTACGAGCGGCTGAACGCGGGCAGCGCGGAGGGCGCGTTCGACCTCGACATGGCTGCGCTGGCCTCGCCGCTGCCCCGGGCCTACCAGTGGGCCGACGGCAGCGCGTACGTGAACCACGTGGAGCTCGTGCGCAAGGCCCGCGGTGCGGAGATGCCGGAGAGCTTCTGGGAGGATCCGCTCATGTACCAGGGCGGCTCCGACTCCTTCGTCGGCCCGCGGGACCCGATCATTGCCGGCAGCGAAGAGTGGGGCATCGATTTCGAGGCGGAGATGGCGGTGGTCACCGACGACGTGCCCATGGGCACCACGCCGGAGGCGGCGGCGTCGCATATCAAGCTGCTGATGCTCGTCAACGACGTCTCCCTGCGCAATCTCATTCCCGGTGAGCTTGCCAAGGGCTTCGGCTTCTTCCAGTCCAAGCCGGCGAGCGCGTTCTCCCCGGTGGCGGTGACCCCGGACGAGCTCGGCGATGCCTGGGACGGCACCAGGGCGCACCTGCCCATGGTCGTTCACCTCAACGGCGAGCTCTTCGGCCGGCCCAACACCGGCGTGGACATGACCTTCGATTTCGCGCGCCTGGTCTCCCACGTCACCAAGACCCGGGAGATGGAGGCAGGCAGCATCGTCGGCTCAGGCACGATCTCCAACTACGATCGCAGCCAGGGCTCGTGCTGCCTGGCGGAGCGGCGCATGCTCGAGAAGCTGGACGCCGGCGAGCCGAGCACGCCGTTCATGTCCTTCGGCGACCGCGTGCGCATCGAGATGTTCGACGCGGCGGGCGAGAGCATCTTCGGCGCCATCGACCAGCAGGTCGAGGAGTTCCGCGGCTGATGCGCCTCTACGACTATTTCCGCTCCACTGCCGCCTACCGGGTGCGCATTGCGCTCAACCTCAAGGGCCTGGCCTACGAGTCGGTGGCGGTGAACCTGCGTGACGGCGAGCAGCGGGGTGGGTCATACGATGCGGTCAACGCCCAGCACCTGGTGCCGACCCTCGAGCACGACGGCCGGCGGCTGACCCAGTCGCTGGCGATCTGCGAGTACCTCGGGGAGATCGCTCCTGAGCCGGCGCTGCTTCCCGATGATGCCGCCGGGCGCGCGCGGGTGCGGGCGATCGCCCAGGTCGTCGCCTGCGACATCCACCCGGTGAACAACCTGCGGGTGCTGAAGTACCTCACCGGCGAGCTCGGCGTGAGCGACGGCGACAAGCTCGGCTGGTACCGCCACTGGGTCCACGAGGGCTTCACCGCGCTGGAGCGCATGCTCGCCGACGGTCCGGCCGGACCATACTGTCACGGCGACGCGGTCAGCCTGGCGGACGTCTGCCTGGTGCCGCAGGTGTTCAACGCCAACCGCTTCGAGATGGACCTCGCCGCCTATCCGCGCATCCGCGCGATCAACGAGGCGTGCCTGGCCCTGCCCGCCTTCGAACGGGCGCGCCCGGAGAATCAGCCCGATGCCATCTGAGCGCGGGCCGGCACCGGTCCGGCCGGTGCCGGCTCCCGCAGCGCGGTGAAACGCGGTACCATCCCGCCCCATGCTCGACGATGATCAGTCCCGCGTAGTCGCCCACGAGGACGGCCCGGCGGCGGTGCTCGCCGGCGCCGGCTCCGGCAAGACCCGCTGCACCACCGAGCGCGCCGTGCGCCGGCTCTGCGAGAGCGGCGTGGACGGCGAGTCCATGGTGCTGCTGACCTTCACCAACAAGGCGGCGGGCGAGATGCGCGAGCGTATCCGCGAGCGCCTGCCCGACGGCATCGCGCTGCCCTGGATCGGCACCTTCCACAGCTACGGTAATGCGCTGCTGCGCCGCTGGGGGCGTCACATCGGCGTGCCCGGCAACGCCACCCTCATGGACGCGGACGACTCCCGGCGCATGCTCGACGCGCTGCTCGCCGGCCCGTTCTCCGACCGCCAGCGCCGCCAGGAGGCGCTTCAGGCGGTGGAGGCGATCAACGCCCGGGGCCTGGATGTCACCGAGGAGGCGGACCTGGAGGGCATCGTCTCGGCCTGCGGCGAGTACGGCTTCGGGCCGGTGGCGAGCGCGCGGATGCTCGAGCGCCTGCGCCGTTTCGAGCGCGAGAAGCGCGACGCCGCCGTCATCGATTTCGCCGATCTCATCGCGCTGCCGGCGCGGCTGCTGCGCCGGCACCCGGAGGTGCGCGAGCAGGTGACCGGGGCGCTGTGCGACGTCACCGTCGATGAGGCGCAGGATACCGACGCCGCGCAGTTCCGGCTGCTGGAGCTGCTGGCGCCGCCGAGCCGAACGGTCATGCTGGTCGGTGACGACGATCAGGCGATCTACGAGTGGCGCCACGCCCGTCCGGAGAACCTGCGCACCTTCATCGAGGCGTGGTCCGCCACGGTCTACCGCCTGGAGCGCAACTACCGCTCCACGCCGGCGATTGTCGGCGGCGGGGCCTCGCTGGTGCGCCACAACACCGCGCGCCTGGACAAGTCCCCGTACGCGGTGCGCGCGGCCCCCGAGGGGGACGGCGTTCAGCTCGTGCACTACGACGCGGCGGAGGCCATGGCCGAAGGCGTCGCCGAGCGCCTGGAGCGGGCGATCCGCGACGGTACCGCCGCGGACCGACTCGCCGTGCTCTACCGCAAGAACCGCATGGCCCGGATCCTGGAGACCGCGCTGCTGCGCCGTGCGGTGCCCTACCGGGTGAAGGCGGGCACCGATCTGCTCGGCTACGCCGATGTGCGCATGATGCTCGCGGCGGGCCGGCTCGCGGCCAACCGCCGGGACATCCGTGCGCTCTCGCGGCTCGCCGAGCTGGTGCCCGGGCTCGGGGCCCGGGGCGTGAGCCGGCTGCTCTCCGGCGGGGGCGATCCCTTCGCCGCAGCCGGCGCGCTCTCGCCCCGGGCCTCGGAAGGGCTCGACGCCCTGCGCCGGGCGCTGGACGACCTCCACGCCCGCGGCCCGGGCGGGCTGTTCGAGTGGTGTCGCCAGACCCCCATGATCAACGACTGGCTCCTCCGCCGGGCCCGGCGCGGTGGCCGCGGCGAGGGTGGTGAGGGCGATCCCGAGCGCGCCCTGCGGCCCATCCTCGGGCGCCTGCGGGCGATACAGGGGGCCGTGCGCCGGCGCCTGGATGCCCTGCCGGCCGGTGCGGACCGTGCCGCCCAGTGGGCCAGCGCGCTGGAGGTGGTCAGTGCCGGTACCGACGAGGCCGAGGAGGGCGGGCGCGTGACCCTGTGCACCGTTCACGCCGCCAAGGGGCTGGAGTGGCCCGAGGTGCACCTGTTCGGTTTCTCCGAGGGGCTCATGCCCATGGAGCGCGAGGGCGTGGTCGAGAACCTCCCCGAGGAGCGGCGCCTGGGCTACGTGGCGATCACCCGGGCCCAGGACCGGTTGATCCTCCACCACGCCGACCGCGTGGACATGGGCGGCGGCGAGGGTCCGCGGCGGCTGGCGGTCTCGCGGTTCCTGGAGGAGGTGCGTGCGGGCCAGCCGGTTACCCTGGTGGACCGCCGGCGCGGAGCGGCCGGTGGCGGCGAGGCGGACGCCGGCCAGGCCCGGGACTGGCTCGCGGAGATGCGCCGGGCGCTCGGGTAGGGTGTGGTGAGGGGCCGGTATCTCGCCCGTAACTTGACATGCCGGGCGATCCTTCGTTAACTATCGGACATGTTTATGGATCAGCCCCGGCACCTTCTGACCTCCCGCCTGCCGTCCCGGCTCCTGCCCGGGCTGCTCCCGCTGCGCCTTGCGCGCAGCTAATCAGACCCCACACAACACCCAGTTCACCGTTCAACAGCCACCCGCCGGGCGAGGCGGGGTAACAGCGGATAGTTGCGAGGAGCGAGCATCCATGCCGCGCAGCGAGCAACCGATCAACCGACGACTGATCAGCGGTCGGCGGGCCATGGAAACGTGGCAGCCCGCCGGCCGTGACATCGCCACAGGCCCGCGATTGCGCCGATAGAACATGGAGAATTGAGCGATGTTGTCCGATCCGTCGAAGAAATACCGTCCCTACCGTCCCATCCAGCTCACCGACCGTACCTGGCCGGATGCGACCATCGATGTGCCGCCTGTGTGGATGAGCACCGACCTGCGCGACGGCAACCAGGCGCTGTTCGAGCCGATGGGCGTGGAGACCAAGCTGGAGATGTTCCATATGCTGGTCTCCGTGGGCATCAAGGAGATCGAGGTGGGCTTCCCCTCGGCCTCGGAGACCGACTACACCGTCGTGCGCCGGCTCATCGAGGAGGACATGATCCCCGATGACGTGCGCATCGAGGTGCTCACCCAGGCGCGCGACCACCTCATCGAGAAGACCTTCGAGTCGCTGCGTGGTGCCAAACGCGCCATCGTGCACCTCTACAACGCCACCTCTCCGGCCTTCCGCGAGCTGGTCTTCCACCTCGACCGCGACGGCAGCCGCGAGGTCGCGGTCAATGGGGCGCGGCTGATCCGCAAGCTCGCCGAGGAGAACCCGGAGACCGAGTGGATGTTCCAGTACAGCCCGGAGACGTTCTCCGCGACGGAGCTGGACTTCGCCCACGAGGTGGTGGACGCGGTCACCGAGGTTTGGGAGGCGTCGGCGGACCGGCCGGTGATCGTCAATCTGCCGGCGACGGTGGAGATGTCCATGCCCAACGTCTTCGCCGACCAGATCGAGTGGATGCATCGCAACCTCGCCCGGCGCGAGGGCATCGTGCTCAGCGTCCATCCGCATAACGACCGGGGCACCGCCATCGCCGCGGCGGAGTTCGCCGTCATGGCCGGGGCGGACCGCGTCGAGGGCTGCCTGTTCGGCAACGGCGAGCGCACCGGCAACGTCGACCTCGTCACCCTCGCGCTCAACCTCTACACCCAGGGTGTGCATCCCGGGCTCGACTTCTCGCGCATCAACGACGTCGCACGGACGGTGGAGCAGTGCACCCAGCTCCCCATCCATCCGCGCCATCCTTACGTCGGCGACCTGGTGTTCACGGCGTTCTCGGGCTCGCACCAGGACGCGATCAAGAAGGGGTTCGCCGCCCAGGAGCCGGAGGCGCCCTGGCGGGTGCCGTACCTGCCCATCGACCCCCGGGACCTGGGCCGGACGTACGAGTCGGTCATCCGCGTCAACAGCCAGTCCGGCAAGGGCGGGGTGGCCTACCTGCTCGAGCGCGACTATGACCTCACCATGCCGCGGCGCATGCAGGTCGAGTTCA
Source organism: Arhodomonas sp. KWT (assembly GCF_010993615.1). NCBI lineage: Bacteria > Pseudomonadati > Pseudomonadota > Gammaproteobacteria > Chromatiales > Ectothiorhodospiraceae > Arhodomonas > Arhodomonas sp. KWT. The sequence goes on from NZ_WNXE01000001.1 coordinate 79,952, forward strand.
GCAACGCGATCCAGCGCGTCACCGACAGTACCGGTGCCGAGATCCGTGCCGACGAGATGTGGGAGATCTTCCGCCGGGAATACCTCGAACTCGATCACCCCATCGACTACGTCAGCCAGAGCCTGTTCGACGTGGACGGCCGCCAGGGCGTGCGGCTCAAGGTCCGCGAGAACGGCCGCGAGGAGGTGCTTACCGGTGTCGGCAACGGGCCCATCGACGCCCTGCTCGCCGCGCTGGACGCGGACGTGCGTGTCCAGCACTACGAGGAGCACTCTATGGGCCGGGGGTCGGACGCCCGGGCGGTGTGCTTCGTGGAGCTCTCCTGCGAGGGGGTGGCGGGGGATGTCTTCGGTGTCGGTATCGACGGCAACATCGTCAGCGCCTCGATCAAGGCCGTGATCAGCGGTATCAACCGGGTCTGGGCGCGGTTGCCCGAGGACCGGCGGAACGGCCTGATCGGCCGGGGCGACGGCAGCCAGCGCTTCGCCTGAGCCGGTGACGCCGGGGCATCGGCGGCCGCCCGTGGGCGGCCGCTACCAGTTGCGCTGCATCGCGAGAAAGGTCAGCGAGGCGGACCACGTCACCAGCGCCAGCCCGGTGATCGCCTCCGTGCCCACGAGCAGCCGGATCGGGCCCTGCGGGGTGATGTCGCCGAAGCCCAGGGTGGTGTAGGTGACGGCCGAGAAATAGACATGGTCGAGCAGCCCCTGCAGGGGCAGTCCCACCAGTTTGCCCGTGCCGTCGAGCTCGAGTAGCAGCGAATAGCCGGCGCCGAAGATCCAGATCTCGATCACGTGGGCGCCGAGCAGGCCGAGGATGATCACCACCATGCGCCGGTGGCCGTGGCGGGCCAGGCTCTGGCCGACGAGGAAGCGCCAGCCCACCTGCAGGCACTGGTAGTGGATGACCACGCAGATGCCCACCAGGAGCGCCGTTACCACGGCCATGAACCAGTGGGTCGGGCTGGTCAGGGCGTCGATGAAGGGGGAGGTCGGGTGTTCCACGTGCGTATCGGGTCCGCGTCGATCCGGGCGTTCGTTGTCCGGCCGTTAGTATCGTTGCCGCCGGGCCCGGCTGTCACCGGCCGCGGCGGTATGGTTCCGGTGCGCGTCCGGGCGGCGGCCGCGGGCGCGTCTCCCGGGGGATCCCGCCCGCGCCTGTGTGGGGCGGATCGCGTAAACTTGCGTCCGCACCCCGGGCCCTGCCAAAGTTATGCGCTCAGTGCGTGCGGCACCTCAGTGTGCCTCCGCGGTCAGGGCCTGCCAACGAACTCAAGCAATGGAGAACGTTAGAGTGTCTGCCGCTAACGAATCAGCGAACGCCTCGGCCAGTGGGTCGGGATTCTGGCTTTTCGCGAGTAACTTCTTCAAGCACCCCGCGATGCTCGGATCCATCATCCCGAGCTCCCGTCACCTCATCGACAAGCTGCTCGCGCCCGTGGAGTGGTCCCGCGCGAAGCGCGTCGTGGAGTACGGGCCCGGCGTCGCGACGTTCACCCGCGCCCTGCTCGAGCGTATGCCCGAGGACGGCGAGCTGCTGGTCATGGAGCTCAACCGTGACTTTGCCGATTACGTGAGGGAGCGCGTTCAGGATCCGCGGCTCACCATCGCCCATGCCTCTGCGGCGAGTCTCGATGAGTGGACCGAGCAGCTCGGATGGGACGGGGTGGACTATATCGTCTCCGGTATCCCGTTCAGCACCATGCCCGCGGACACCCGTGACGAGATCCTGGAGACGACCCGTAACGGGCTCGCCGAGACCGGCGAGTTCCTGGTCTTCCAGTTCTCGAACGCGGTCTTCCCGTTCCTCAAGGATACCTTCCCGCGGGTGGACAAGGAGTTCGAGGTGCGCAACATCCCGCCGGCGCACTGCTACCGCTGCCGCGTGGCCGCGGAGTAACCCTGCCGATACCGGACGGGCCGTGCGCCCAGCGGCCCGTCACGATTCCCCGCACGCTGGAAACGGACACAAAAAAGCCCGCTTGCCGCGGGCCCAATTCTATTTTTGCTTTGGTAGCCTCTCCCCCCCTTGGCCGACGGCCCGGTCTTTCGCCGGGCTTCGCCTTCAAGGTTGACGTTGATATTACCGGACGTGGCAGGTGACGCAAGCATGAGTTGTGACGCGATGCACCATTTTCGTGGGGAAATCAGCTGAATTGATCGTGAATGGGTGTTCACATCTGCCCGGTTTTGTGTATACTGCAATGCAACAGCGGTTTTGATCTCTCCTCCTCTTGGCCGACCTCATTCAGGTCGGCTTTTTTTTTGTCCGTCCACAATGAGTGCACCGGGTTGGGTTATCTGTGAACTGCGGTCAAACCCCTTGTGACTGACTGTCTGTTCATGTTGCGGCGCAATGCTGTATACTCGGTCTCAGCTAGAATTTTCAATCTCTCCTCCTCCTTGGCCGACCACTTGGGTCGGCTTTTTTTTGTCCGGTACTTTCATCCCGGCCCGGTCGTTTGCGCCCGGCACCACGGAAGCCGCGCCTGGGCCGGCTGGCATGACCATCACGGGGTGGCGGCTGTGTCCGCGGTGCCTGTCGCCAAGGTGAGGGTGGCGCACCCCGGCGGCGTGCGATCCCTACATGCGCCCGCTCCCCAGGCGCTGTAGCCCTACGACTGCCGTGCCGGCCCCGGTGTTTGTCGGCTGCCTCCGGGCAATCGCTTTACCGTCGAAGCGCGCCCCAGATAGGTCGTGCACCGTCAGGTGTGCGACGCCTGGATGGTTTCGCGGGGATGTCGCACACGGCCCGGGGCCGTGCACGACCTACCGGAGGCTGGCCGTGTACCCAGCGCATGCGATGACTGGTTCGGCCGCGGATCGGGCATGCCGCCGCGCTGCTTCCCTCGGGTTGGCCGAGCCTGGCGGCCAACATCGACGGCGCGCGCCCGCCGGGCGGGCGGGATGTCGGCTGCCGAGCGCGGCCGACCTTACGGGAAACGGCGCCCCGGCAAACCACCGGCGATCTCGGGTAGGTCGTGCGCCGAAGGCGTGCGACGTCTCAGCCCAGTCCCAGCGCCCGGGGCAGTCCCAGCGCGATCACGGGAAAGGCCAGCAACAGCGCCAAACGCAGGACATCGGCGAGGATGAACGGGATGATCCCGGTCATGATCCGCGGCAGTGAGAGCCGCTCGTCCGCGGCCTGGATCACGAACAGGTTCATGCCGATGGGCGGGGTGATCAGGCCGAGTTCGATGACCGTGACCAGCACCACGCCGAACCACACCGGGTCGTAGCCGAGGTGGGTCACCACCGGGAAGACGAAGGGCACGGTCAGCAGCATCATCGACAGGCTGTCCATGAAGCAGCCCAGCAGCAGGTAGAACAGCAGCAGGACCACCATGACCCCCCAGGCGGGCCAGTCCAGTGCGGCCACCGTGCTCACCAGGAACTGCGGCAGGTTGCTGGACTCGATGAAGAAGTTGAAGAGCGCGGCGCCGATGAGGATAAAGAAGATCATCCCGCTGGTGACCGCGGCCTCGCGAATCCCGCCGAGCAGCACTTCCCGCGTGAGGCGCCCGCGCAGGGCGGCAAACACGAACGCACCTGCCGCGCCCACCGCTGCCGCCTCGGTCGGCGAGAACAGGCCTGCATAGATCCCGCCGATCACCACCACGAACAGCAGCACGACGTCCCAGGTGCGCCCCAGTGCCCGCAGCCGGCCGGCGGTGTCCCGGCGCTCCCCCGCGGGGCCGAGCCCCGGGTTCATGCGGGTGCGCACGCGCACCGCGAGCATGTAGAGCGCAGTGCCGAGCAGCCCGGGGAACAGGGCGGCGGCGAACAGCGCGCCGATGGACTCGCGGGTGAGCAGGGCGTAGATCACCAGGATGATACTCGGCGGGATCAGTACGCCCAGCGTGCCGCCAGCGGCCACGGAGGCGGCGGCCAGGGAGTCCGCATAGCCCTTGCGCCGCATCTCCGGCAGGGCGACGCGGGACATCGTCGCCGCGGTCGCGAGGCTGGAGCCGCAGATCGCCCCGAAGCCGGCGCAGGCGCCGATAGTCGCAAGGGCCAGGCCGCCGCGCACGTGGCCGACGAAGGCATAGATACCGTCGTATAGGTTGCGCGAGAGCCCGGCGTGGGCGGCGAACACCCCCATGAAGATGAACAGCGGCACCACCGACAGGCCGTAGGGATGGACCGCGCCGAACGGCAGCGTGCCGAGCATGAATCGTACCGCCGGCCAGCCGGCCAGCGGGATAGCACCGACCACGCCGACCAGGCCCATGGCCACGGCGACGGGCACGCGCAGGGCGATGAGCACGAGGGCGGCGGCGAAACCGGCGATGCCGGCTAGCTCTGCGGGCATGGGCGGGCTCCGGTCACGGCGCCACGCCGGCCGCGGCGTGCACGAGCCGGCGCAGTGCCTCGGCGAGTGTGGCGACGAGCGAGAGCAGACAACCCACCAGCAGGGCGCTCCAGTACCAGATCATCGGTATGCCGATGGTCTGGGAGGAATCCCCGTAGCGCAGGGCGAGCACGGCCTGGTCGAGGCCGTAGCGCCCGAGCAGGGCCACGAGCGCCGCGCCGGCGAGTGCGGCCATCGCGTCGAGGCCGGCGCGGGCGCGCTCCGGCAGCCAGTCCGTCGCCGCGGTGATGCCGACATGGGCGTTACGGATAAACGTGTAGGGGATGGCGAGAAACGCCATCGTCATCACGCACAGCTGGGTGATGTCCACCAGGCCGGTCAGCGAATGGTTGAGCAGCGCGCGGGCGAGGATGTCGCCCACCACCATGACGATCGCGAGCCCAAGCACCGCCACCCCGGCGGTCGCCGCCCAGGCCAGCACCCGCTCGACGGCGGCGTGCAGGCCCGCGGCAAACCGGGCGCTACGAGGACGAGTCACTGTACTCCCGCACCAGCTCCCGGGCGCGTTGGTAGATCGCCGGCGCGTTCTCCACGCCGTTGTCCTGCAGCGTCTCCAGGCGGTCCTGGATCATGGGCTGGAGCTGCTTGCGCCAGCGCGCGCGCTCGGCGTCGCTCACCGGGATGATCTCGTGGCCGCGGGCCACCGCGTCCTTGCGCCCGGCGCGGTCCCATTTGTCCCACCAGTCGCCGAACCGGGCCTCCAGGGTCTCGCCGGAGAGCTCGTCGATGGCGTTCTGGACCGACTCGGGCAGGCTGTCGAAGCGCCGCTGGCTCATCACGAAGTAGAACGACACCGTGTAGGCCCGCGCGTCCGTGTGGTACTGGAGGACCTCATTCAGCCGGAAGGCGCCCACCGCGTCCCAGGTGAACAGGGTGCCGTCGAGCGTGCCCTTCTGCAGGTTCTCGTAGACCTGGCTCGGGGGCATGCCCACCGGGCTGGCACCGAGGTATTCCAGCATCGCCGAGACCGCAGGGCTCGGCGTGCGCAGACGCAGGCCCTTCAGGTCCTCGAGCTTGCGCACCGGCGTGTCCGTGGTATGGATCAGCCCGGCGTTGTGGGCATGCAGCGCGAGGACCTTGAGCCCGTCGTACTCGTCGCCGAAACGACCCTCCTGGTAGAGCTGCCAGAGGACCCGCGAGGCGGTGCCGGCGTCCTCGACGAGGAACGGCATCTCGATCACCGAGGTGGCCGGGAAACGCCCCCGCGGCAGGCCGCTCAGGCCGTGGGCGATGTCCACCACGCCGGCGCGCACCTGGTCGAGCTGGCGGGTGATGTCGCCGAAGGCGGTGTTGCCGGGATAGATGGTGACCTTCACCCGGCCGTCGGTACGCTCCTCCAGCGCCCGTGCCCACGGCTCGATGAAATCGGTGTGAATGCCGTGGGACGGCGGCAGATAGTGGCTCAGCTTGAGCTCGATGGTCTGCTGCGCTGCGGCGGCGGAGGCCGTGAGCAGACCCGCCGTGGCGACGCCCGTGATCAGGGCGCGTGCGAGGATTCCCCTGAGCATGACTCTCCTCCTGCGTGCGGGGTTATTCGAGTACTTATGCCGGAAATCCTACGCGGTTTCGTTTCGATGGAAAATATCCATTCACGACGACGACTCGCGCATCCGTGCCACCTGCTCCTGTAGCCGGTCGAGCAGGCGCTCGAGCTCTATGCGGTCGTTCTCGTCGAGGCCGGCGAGCAGCTCGCGCTCCCACGCCTGGGCGAGGGGGGCGATACGCTCGTAGGTCGCGCGTCCGCCGGCGCTCATTCGGATCACGGCGACGCGCTGATCGTGGGCGTCGCTCTCGCGCTCGATGAGCCCGTTGCGGGTCATGCGTTGCAGCGCGCGGCTCACCCGGGGCTTGTCCATGTTGGTGCGCTCGCTGAGCACCCCCGCCGAAAGCGGCTGCTCACGGGCAAGGTGGGCGAGCACCCGCCACTCGGGGATCGATATCCCGAAGCGGGACTGATAGGTGCCGGCCAGAGAACGGCTCATCCAATCCGCCAGCACCGCCATGCGGTAGGGGATGAATCGCTCGATTTCCAGCTCCTCGGCCGGGGGCTGATGATCTCGTGCTGGCTGTTCGTCCATGCCGGGGATGTTGCAGTACGCCGTCCCGATCGGCAACCGCGGCGGCATGACCTGGCTGCCCACCTATGACTGACGGATGAATCACTTGTGATGCTGCGTTGCAGCACAAGGCGTTATAATGCGCTCAATATTTCGGCTCAGGGAGTATCAACAATGCACAACCGACAGTGGTTCCTCATGCTCGGTCTCAATGCAGACGGCGAGCGCCGGGTATACAAGGCGCGTCTCGAGGACCGCATCCAGGCCGAGCAGCTCGCCGAGCGGCTCGAGTTCGACGACGCCGCGACCATCCTCGACGAGGCCGCCGTCTCCCGGATCGGACGCTACGGCTACGGCTTTCAGCTGGTCTTCCAGATCGCCCCGGAGATCAGCCCCGCAGACTACGGCCTCGGCGAGTCGGAGACCCGACAGGCGGCCTGATTGCCTGTCGTCGTGCCGGCGCGTGGACTGTCCCGCGCCGGTGTGCCGTGCTAGTTTGCCTGCCAGGTTCACTGTGAGGCAGGCGGCATGGCACGGGTGCTGATCGCCGACGACCACCCGCTCATGCGGGATGCGTTGCGTCCCGTGCTGCGGGATCTTTTCGGTAGTGATGTAACGATTCGCGACGCGGACAGCGTGGAGGCGAGCCTCTCCGCGCTGGATGCGGAGTCGTTCGACCTTATCCTCTTCGACCTGTGCATGCCCGGTGGCGGCGATGCCGCGGCGCTGATGGCCGCACGCGAGCGTGCCGCCGCCGCGCCGGTGGTGGTGGTCTCCCACCGCGAGGACGCCACGGTGGTGCGTCAGAGCATCGCCGCCGGTGCCGCGGGCTTCATCCCCAAGTCCCTGAACACCACGCTCATACGCAGCGCGTTGCAGCTCGTGATCGACGGCGGGCAGTACTTCCCGAGCTGGGCGTTCACCGAGCGTGAGGCGGCCCCGGTGGCCGGTGAGCGTGACCTCAGTGCGCTGACCCGGCGCCAGCGAACCGTGCTCCGGTTGCTCGGCGAGGGGCAGTCCAACCGCCAGATCGCCGAACAGCTCCACCTCAGCGAGTGGACGGTGAAGGCCCACGTGAGTGCGGTGCTGCGCAAGCTGGGTGTCAGCACCCGGGTCGAGGCCGCGCTGATCGGGCGCGAGCTGGCCTGATCCGCGCGGGGGCGTTACCCGCCCGCCTGGAGCAGTCCGCGCAGCCGTGCCGTGTCCACGGGCTTGTGGAGCAGTCCCACCCCCAGCTCCCGGCACTGGTGCGTCAGCCATTCCCCGCGTTCGCTGGTGATGATGATCGTGTGCAGTCCCGGCTGCCCGGCGCGCAGCCGGGCGGCGAGCTCGAGGCCGTTCTCGCCGGCGCCGCCGAGGTGGTAGTCGATCAGGGCCGTTGTCGTGGCTTCCGGGGCCCGCTCGGGTGGGGCGTAGCAGGTGTGCACCCGGGCTCCCCACTGGCGCAGCAGCGTCGCTATGCCGAGCATCACCGCCTGGTCGTTCTCCACCACCAGCACCTCCTCGCCGGCGAGATCCCGGGCATGGGTGCGGGTGTCCGCGCGCTGGCCGGATTCCCGCGCCCGTGCCGGATCGCCGGCGGGGAGGGTGAGTCCGAAGCCCGAGCCGTGGCCGGGGCGGGAGCGCAGCACGATACCGGCGCCGATGAGCTCGGCGATCATTCGAACGATGGTCAACCCGAGGCCGAGTCCCTGGGCCTCGCCATCACGGCCGTTGGGTAGCTGGTAGAAGCTTCGGAAGATACGCTGCCGCTCCCGTTCGGGGATGCCCGGACCGGTGTCGTAGACCCCCACCCGCCAGGCACCTCGCCGTCGGCGCGCGGTCAGCAGGATGCCGCCGTTGCGGGTGTAGCGTACGGCGTTGCCGAGGAGGTTGCGCACGGCGCGCTCCACCAGCACTGGGTCGCTGTACACGGTCGCCGGGGGGCAGCGCACGCGGCAGGTCAGGTCCGTGCTCTCGGCGTGCAGGCGGTACTCCCCGCCCAGACGGTGCAGCAGGGTGTCGAGCCGGAAATGCGTCGGCTGGGGCTGAACCACGCCGGAGTCGAGCTTGGCGATGTCGATGAGGCTGCCGAGGAGGCTCTCCATGGTCTCCAGTGTCGCCTGGCCGCTGGCGGCGAGGTCGAGGACCTCGTCGTCGTCGGCGCTGTCGGCGATGGCCTGCAGCAGCAGCCGTGCCGCGGTCAGGGGCTGCTGCAGGTCGTGGCTCACCGCGGTCAGGAAGTTCGACTTGTTGGCGCTGGCGCGTTCGGCACGGGCCTTGGCGCGCTGGAGCTCGTCCTCGGCGGAGCGCCGCCGGGCGATCTCGTCCATGAGTCGCCGGTTGGCCTCGACGAGCTCGGCGGTGCGGGCCTTGACCGTTTCCTCCAGCACCGCCGCGGTCTCGAACAGGGCGTAGTCGCCGCCGCGGCTGCCCTGGTCCTGCTCGGCGCGTTCCATGAGCACGTCCACCATGCGCTGCAGGCGCTCGTTCTCGCTGCGTAGCTGCTCGATCTCCGCGGTCCCGGCGTGTTGCGTGTCAGTCATGACCCAGGGCGATCCCCGTGAACGTCTGGTTGAGGTGCATGCGCTCGAACTGCTCGCCGTACGTGGCCATGCCGCAGACGCCGAAGCGCGCGAGCAGTCCGTTCATGGCGGTTTCCAGTCCCTTGTGCTCGATCTCCCGGTGGCGCAGGGCGCAGTCGAAGGCGAGGGTAGAGGCGATGCCGCCGAGGTCGTCCGCCATCGTCTCGAAGCGATGCTGCAGGTCGGCGGCGAGGTCCCCCGCCATTGCGACGCGCAGCACGATCCCCTGATCGACGGCGCAGGTGAACGCCAGTCCTTCGCCGGGATCGGTGGAGACGAGACGTACCGAACGGATGTAGTAGGAATCGCCGACCTTCACCGCCGGTGGGCTGTTGGCGAGCACGGCGGGGGTGAGCAGCTCCGGCGCGGTGCCGATGGCGCGGGCGTATTCGTGCGCTGCGGGACGACCGTTGAGCTCCAGCACCACCCGCCGGTCCGGGTCGGCACGGGTGACCAGCAGCCGCTGCGGACCGGGGGTGAAGTGGTGCGTGGAGAACGCGCGGAAAGCCCGGCGGGGGCGCAGGAGGACGAGCACCGCGGCGTTGTCGCGGCCACGGCCCTCGTGCCAGATGCGCCCGGAGCGCTCGCGGAAGTGGTCTCCGGCGGACCCCCCGACCAGCCGCAGATTGCCCAGCCCCTGTGCGATGGACGCCACCAGGCGTTCCTCGCACTGGGCCATCCCGTCCACCAGCAGCAGCGCAAAGGTGTCCTCCGGGCCCGGCGGTTCGCCGGTGAGGCGGTGCATCTCGCTCTTCAGCCAGTTCGCCGCCTGGAAGCCGCGGGAGAAGTCCATCCGGTCGACGTCCTCCAGCGTTGCCGTGACTACCTCGGTTTCCGAAGGGAATGCCGCGGCGCTGATGCCGTGGCGCCGATAGCCCGACGGTCCAAGCACCGCGGAGCCCACGGTCCCCAGCACCCGTGCCCCCGGGCGGTGGCCCGCCAGCCGCTCGCTCACCGCCTCCAGCGGGTAGTCGCCGGAGCACCAGAGCAGGATCAGCGAACGCGTCTCGGCGCCGAGGCCGCGGTCGATCTCCGCGGCAGCGCGTCCGGGATCGTCGAGGGTGCTGTCCACGCGGCGAATCGCGGCGCCGTGCCGGCCCGGTGTCGCTGACAACCGGCGTGGTTGCTGCATCTGCTCTCCTCCCCGCCGCCATCCGGGTCCCTTACCCGGGGATCGTAGCAGCATACACCGGCGCACCGTGCTCGCCCGGGGGATGACGCGACGCCCGCCGTATTCCGGCGGTTCCTAACACTTTCGGGCTATGGGGCGGGGTGAAAAATGCTGCGAGGGGGCAATACAGAAGCTCCCGGTACCCTCCTAGGATTTGTTAACGCGCAATGACAACGATCAACGAAATACCGAGGAGGGAGGTCATGCCGCGTCGAATTACCCCCCAGGCGCCGTTTGCCCTGTGCACGGCTGCCGCGCTTGCGCTGGCGTCGGCGAACGCCGCCGCCTACGAGGTCTACAGCGGTGAGGACGGGTCCAGCCTGAGCCTCGACGCCGAGCTCGGCGTCGGCTATTTCTCCAGCCAGCAGGACTACTCGGGACAGGGCCGGGATGAGGTCAACTGGACCGAGGGCTATTTCAAGGCGGGCGTATCCGGCGAGCGGGTGCTCGGTAACGGGGCGAGCGTCTACGGTGCGCTCAACGGGCTTGCCTCGACCACCGACGGCGACGGCGACGCCGGCGGCTTCAGCACCGGTGACGAGAGCGAGTTCGACGTCGAGGACGCCTACGTCGGCTGGCGTTCCGGCTCGCTCATCGGCGGCGTGGACGATGCGGTGGACCTGTCCGTCGGCAGCCAGTCGTTCACGGTCGGCGACGGCTGGCTGATCAATGGCGATGCGCTCAATTTCGGCGAGGGCTTCGGCGACTCCCTGAGCCGCGGCGGCGCCTACTGGCTCGCACCGCGCCATGCCTTCCGCCGCACCGCCATCGCCCGCTTCGAGACGGGCACGCCCTGGCGCGGCGATGCCTTCTATCTGGGCTCGGACAACGACGCCCAGGGCGACACCGAGCTCGCCGGCCTCAATGTCGAATACAACGACGAGGGCTGGGGCACGCTCGGGGCCACCTATCTGCATGTGCTTGACGTCGACGAGGACGACCTCGGCGGCGCCTACGCCTCCCGCGACGGACTGAATACCGTCAGCCTGCGCGGCAACAGCAGCCTCGGCATCGAGAACGCGGACTTCCGCTTCGAGGCCACCCTGCAGCGGGGCAGCCCCGCGAACGCGGCCGACGTGAAGGCCCACGCATGGTATGTCGAGGGCAGCTACCAGTTCGCGGACGTGTGGCTCGCCCCCAAGCTGACCTACCGCTTCAGCAGCTTCTCCGGCGACGACCCGGACACCGCCGACAACGAGGCCTTCGACCCGCTGTTCTACGGCTTCAGCCGCGGTTACGGGACGTGGTTCCAGGGTGAGGTCGCGGGCAACTACACGGGGCCGTTCAACTCCAACACCGACGTGCAGCATGTGGGGCTGTATCTCCACCCGCACGAGCGTGTGCGCCTCGGTGCGCTGTATTTCGACTTCAACACCCGCGAGACCGCGCCGGGGATGAGCGACGACTACGCCCAGGAGCTGGACGTGTTCATGGAGTACGCGGCCACAGAGCGGCTGTTCATCTCGCCGGTGTACTCGCGCTTCAACCCGGGGGATGGCTTCTCCGGCCCCGACGAGACCAACAATTACTTCCAGGTCATCGCGATCTGGAACTTCTGAGCCAGAGGACGAGAGGCAGGCAATGACGCAAGCGGCAGAGCAGCAATCCGTATTCGCCGGGGTCTCCGCGGCGGCCCGGGCGTTCGTCGAGCGCGAGCACGGACACTACATCGGCGGCGAATGGGTCGGCGCCTCCGGCGGCGAGCGCCTGCCGGTGCACGACCCGGCGACGGGGGCCGTCATGACCCACGTCGCCGGCGGCCAGGGAGCCGATGTTGACCGCGCCGTCAACGCGGCGCGGCGCGCCTTCGAGGACGCCGAATGGTCGCGTATGCGGCCGGTGGACCGGGAACGCCTCCTGTTCCGGCTGGCGGACGCCATCGAGGTGCACGCCGACGAGCTCGCGGAGATCGAGAGCCTGGACCAGGGCAAGGCCGTGGGGATGGCCCGTAACCTGGACCTGACCATGGCCGTGGACTTCGTGCGCTACATGGCGGGCTGGGCCACCAAGATCGACGGACGAAGTGTCGAGCCCTCGGTGCCCTACCTCCCGGATCAGCGCTTCACCGGCTGGACCCGCAAGGAGCCGGTGGGCGTGGTGGGGGCGATCGTGCCCTGGAACTTCCCGATCCTGATGGCCGTGTGGAAGCTCGCCCCGGCGGTCGCCACCGGCTGCACCGCGGTGCTCAAGCCCGCCGAGGAGACGCCGCTGTCCGCGCTGCGCCTCGCCGAGCTGGCCGAGTCCGTAGGGGTGCCGGCCGGGGTGATCAACGTGGTCACCGGCGAGGGGCATACCGCGGGTGCGGCGCTATCCGGCCATCCGGGGATCGACAAGGTCGCGTTCACCGGCTCCACCGAGGTCGGCAAGCTCATCGGCAAGGCCGCCATGGACAACATGACCCGCGTGTCCCTGGAGCTCGGGGGCAAGTCGCCGGTGGTCGTGCTCGACGACATGGACCCGGCCGCCGCCGCCCAGGGCGCGGCACAGTCGATCTTCCTCAACCACGGCCAGGTCTGCACCGCCGGCTCGCGGCTATACGTCCACAGTCGCCAGTACGATGCGGTGGTCGACGGTCTCGCCGATATTGCCGGCGGCATGCGCCTGGGGTCCGGACGTGACCCCGAGGCCCAGATGGGGCCGCTGGTCTCCCGCGAGCAGCAGCAGCGGGTGAGCGGCTACATCGACAGCGGCCGCGAGCAGGGCGCGCGGGTGGCCGCCGGCGGTCACACCCGCGAGGGCGGTTACTTCGTCGAGCCCACCATCCTCGCGGATACCAACCACGATATGCGGGTGGTGCGTGAGGAGATCTTCGGCCCGGTGCTCACCGTCATGCCCTATGACGACCTGGACGAAGTCGCGCGTCTGGCCAACGATACCCCGTACGGGCTCGGCGCGAGCATCTGGTCGAATGACCTCTCCCGGGTGCACCGCCTGATCCCGAAGATCCGCGCCGGCACCGTGTGGGTGAACTGCCACAACGTGCTGGACCCGGCGCTGCCGCTGGGCGGGTTCAAGCAGTCCGGCATCGGCCGGGAGCTCGGACGCGAGGTGGTGGACCTGTACACCGAGACCAAGACGGTAATGATGAGTATCTAGACCGTGATTCCGGCGGCGGCCGGTGCCGCCGCCACAACGTCGCGAAGCGAAGGGGGAGAAGATCCATGAAATCGCGAACCCGCCTGGCGCTGCTCATGGCCGGCGTGCTGACCGCCGGCCTGGCGAACGCGCAGCTCGAGCCCGAGCAGCTCTCCGTCGAGGAGCTGCCCGATGCCAGTCCCCACTGGGTATTCGTGGGGGACGTCAGCTTCTTCCACATGCCCGATTCCAAGGTCGTGCTCCTGAACGGCGACGCCGAGACGACCAACGAGGCGTACCTCGGGATGATGTCCACGGGCTACAACCCGGCCATCGAGGTGGCGCCGGACGGCTCCGAGCTCTATTCCGCGGAGACCTACTATTCCCGGGGCACCCGCGGCGATCGTGAGGACATCGTCACGATCTTCGACACGCACACGCTCAAGCCCGTCGGCGAGATCGACATCCCGGAGAAACGCCATTTCTCGCTGCTCCAGCCCTATGGCCTGGTCACGGCCAACGGCGGCAGCGACCTGCTGGTGTTCAACGTCACCCCCGCGACCAGCGTGAGCGTGGTCAGCCTGGAGGACCGTAAGTACCTCAACGAGATCCCGCTGCCGGGCTGCGCGTTCATGTACCCGGCGCCCGAGGGCCGGCGCTTCGGCAGCCTCTGCGCCGACGGCTCATTCGTGGTGGTGGACTACGACGGCGACGGCAAGGAGACCGACCGCAACCGCATGCAGCTCTTCGACGCGGGCACCAGCCATCTCTTCGAGAAGCCGGTGTACGTCGACGACACGCTGTACTTCGTCTCCCACGAGGGCACCGTCCACCCGGTGAACTGGAGTGGCAAGATGCCCGAGTTCGGCGATACCTGGCAGCTCGCGAGCGACAGCGAGCGCAAGGCCGGCTGGCTGCCCGGCGGCTGGCAGATGGAGGCCGGGCACTCCGGCAGTGACAGTCTTTACGTGCTCATGCACAAGGGCGGCGAGAACACCCACAAGGATCCGGGTACCGAGGTGTGGGTATACGACACCGGCTCCGGCGACCGCAGCCAGCGTATCGAGCTCAAGAACGCCGCCGTGTCGATCCAGACCACCGCCGACGACGAGCCGCTGCTGTTCGCCCTGCGTGCCGACTTCTCGGGCATGGACGTCTACGACGCTCAGTCGGGGGAGTACCTGCACGGCTATGACGGCTTTGCGGACACGCCGTTCCTTATGCGGCGGCCGTAGGAGGCCATGATGATCGATCCGGTAATCAGCGGGATCGCCAGGGGCGTGGTCGCCGTGCTGCTGCTCGCCGCCGCGGTCTACAAGCTGCGGGACACCGCCGGCTTCCGGCGCTCGATCCGGGACTATGCCCTGGTCAATGAGGCCCTGGTCCGGCCGCTCGCGTGGGTCATTCCCCTCGCGGAGGTGGCCGCCGCCGCGGCGGTGGTCTTCGAGCCCACCCGGGTCGCCGGGGCGACGCTGGCGGCGGTGCTGTTCGCGGTGTTCACCCTGGCGATCGGCGTGAACCTCGCGCGGGGCCGGCGCGACATCGACTGCGGCTGCTTCGGCCCCTCCCAGGGCCAGCAGCTCAGCGGGTGGCTGCTACCGCGCAACGTGGTGCTGGTGGCGCTCGCCGGCGTGGCGGCCCTGCCGCCGACCGGCCGCGCCCTCGGCGGGCTGGATTACTTCACTCTCGCCGCGGGCGTCGTCGCCTTCGTGCTGGTGTTCATCGTCTCGAACGTGGTGATCGGGCTGGCCCCGCAGGCGGCCGCCCTCAGGAGGAAACATGACTAACGCGCTCATCGTATCCAACGTGGCGCTCTGGCTGGCGGTTCTGGCCCTGGGCGTGCTCCTCATGGCGCTGGTGCGCCAGATCGGGGTGCTCCACGAGCGGCTCGGCCCGGCCGGGGCGCTGATGATCGACAAGGGGCCGAAGGTCGGCGAGGCCGCACCGATCCACGAGTCCCGCGACCTGGCCGGCGAGCCGGTCAAGATCGGTGGCATCCAGGCGGACCAGCGCAGCACGCTGGTGTTTTTCCTGGCGCCGAACTGTCCGGTCTGCAAGAGTCTGCTGCCGATGCTCAAGTCCGTGGCCGAGCAGGAGGCGGACTGGCTGCGCCTGGTCTTCGCCAGTGACGGCGACGAGTCGGATCACCGGGCATTCGCCGAGGCCCAGGGGCTGGGCGGCTTTCCGTACCTGGTCTCGACGGAGCTTGGCATGAGCTACCAGATCGGCAAGCTGCCCTACGCGGTGATCCTCGACAGCGAGGGGCGCATCAGCGCCAAGGGCCTGGTGAACTCCCGCGAGCACATCGAGAGCCTGTTCCACGCCAGCGAGCTGCGCCTGCCCTCGATCCAGGCCTGGCTCGAGCGCCAGAAGCAGGCGGAGGCGGACAATCAGGACAACGGCGGCGTGCGTCTGCACAAGGCCTGAGGAGGGGAAACAGCATGAAGTGGATGGACAGTTTCATCGAGAAGTACGCCCGAAGCTCCGTGAACCGGGGCTCGCGCCGCAGCTTCCTGCGCCGCATGGGCACGGTCGTCGTCGGTGCCTCGGCCCTGCCGCTGCTGCCGGTGGACCGGGTGGCCGCGGCGACCGGCGGCGACGGCGACGGCAAGACCGGTGATCCCGGGGACCCGACGTCCTGCGACTACTGGCGCTACTGTGGCGTGGACGGCTTCCTGTGCGCCTGCTGCGGCGGCTCGGCGAGCACCTGCCCGCCGGGCTCGGAGCCGTCGCCGATTACCTGGGTCGGCACTTGCCGGAACCCGTCGGACGGGCGCAGCTACATCATCTCCTACAACGACTGCTGCGGGCAGGGCAGCTGCAACCGCTGTGCGTGTACCCGCAACGAGCGCGAGACCCCGACCTACGACATCCGTCGGGACAACGACACCAACTGGTGCCTGGCGGCGAAGAGCATGTCCTACCACTGCTCCACCGCCGTGGTCGTGGGGCTGGCCGATGAGTAGAGGCTGGCTTGCGGCCGCCGTCGCAGCCATCGGGGTGGGCGCTTCCGCGCCCGCCCCGGCGGCGGACGGTCAGGCGGTGTTCCAGGACAACTGCGTTGTCTGTCACCAGGCGAACGCCCGGGGCGCCCCCGGATTCATCCCGCCGCTGGCGGATACCCTGGGTAATTACCTCCATGTGTCCGGCGGGGAGTATTACCTGGCGAATGTGCTCACCAACGGCCTGGTGGGCCGGATCAGTGTCAGCGGCGGAACCTACGACAGCAACATGCCATCGTTCGCGGGCCAGCTTTCCCACGGGGAGATCGCTGCGGTGCTCGACTACGTGCTGCGCCACTTCAACGCCGACAGCCTGCCGGAGGAGTACCGCACGCTGACCGCCGAACGGGTCGCCGCACTCGCGGACGAGGACCTCACCGCCAATGACATGCACGCCCGGCGAGGCGAGCTCATCGGGCGGCTCGGGGAGGAGGGACTGAAGCGATGAAGGGCTCTGCGCTCGCCGGTGCCGCGCTGGCGCTTACCCTTGCCGCCACGGCCGGCCATGCCGGGCCGCGTGGCGACTACATGCTGGAGTGTGCCGGCTGCCACCTCCAGGATGGCTCCGGCATGGCGCCGAAGGTGCCGGACATGCGCGGCATCATCGGCCGGATGGTGCAGCTTCCCGAGGGACGGGCCTACCTGGGCCGGGTGCCGGGCGCGGCG
>NZ_WNXE01000001.1:96955-150485 GCF_010993615.1 Arhodomonas sp. KWT
CACGCCTTCGGCGGCATTCTCGCCGGCGAGCTCGATGAACTTGTCGGAGGCGACGCCATGGGACTGGTAGAGCGGCAGCTCCAGGCCGAGCTGGTGGTAGTTGCGCGTCACGATCGCCGGGCCCTGACCGAAGCCGAACACGAAGATCGCCTGCACCCCCTCGGTGTTGGCGATGCTGGTGAGCTGCGCGGACATGTCGGTGTCCTTGGGGGCGTAGGTCTCGTCGGCGACCACCTCGATGCCGTGTGCCTCGGCGATGGCGAGCGACTGCTTGCGCCCGGAGGAGCCGAACCCGCCGCTGCCCGAGAGCAGGCCGATGCGCTCGATCCCCCGCCGGCTCATGTCGTCGAATACCCGCGCCGCCGCCATGCGGTCCGTCTGCGGTGTCTTGAAGATCCAGCTGCGGGTGGGCTCGATCGGGGCGACGGAGCCGGAGAGGCTGATGAAGGGCATCTCCCCGCGTTTCATCAGCGGCATCACCGCCATGGTGCTGCCGGTCAGCCCGCCGATGACCACGTCCACCTGGTCGGCGCTGATCAGCCGCTTGGCAAAGGTGCGGGCCTTGGCGGCGCTGCCGCCGGTGTCATAGGCCACCAGCTCTAGCTGTCGGCCGAGCACGCCGCCGGCCTCGTTGAGCCGGTCGACGTAGAGCTCCAGGGTCTTCTTCTCCGGGTCGCCCAGGAATGAGGCCGGGCCGGTGACGGGCATGAACCCACCGATGCGCACCGGCTCCTTGGCGGCCAGAGGGGCGCTGACGGTGAGGCTGCACAGCCCCAGGGCGAATCCTATGGCAAGGCGCCTGAACATGGGTGTCTCCTCCTTCGGTTTGTCGTGTGCCGGTTGTTCCGGCTTTTTGTGGTAGTTCGCGGCCCGGTTCAGGCCGTCTTGTCCGGTCCGTCCGCGGGACGGGCCTGGTGATAGCGGCCGGTGACGAACACCAGCGGCTCGCCCGCCGGGCTCGCGTCGAAGTCCTCGACGCGGCCCAGGAAGATGTCGTGATCCCCGCCGTCGTAGCGCAGCGCCTGCCGGCACTGGAAATGCGCCAGACAGCCCTCGATGACCGGTGCGCCACCGGCCCCGGCCCACCAGCGTACGCCCTCGAACTTGTCCGGCCGGGCGGTGGCAAAGCGCTGCGAGAGGTCGCGCTGTCCGGTGGTGAGCACGTTGACCGTGAAGTGCGTGGCCCGCTCGAACGCCGCCCGGCTGGGCGAGCGGCGCACCAGGCTCCACAGCACCAGCGGCGGCTCCAGGGACACGGAGCTGAACGAGTTCACTGTGAGTCCCACCGGTGAGCCGTCCTCACCCCGGGTTGTGACGATGGTCACGCCGGTGGCGAAGCAGCCGAGGGCGTTGCGCAGCGCCTGCGGGTCGATGGTGGTGTCGTCGTGCATGGGTAAGGCCGTTGCCGTAGCCATCGCGTCCTCCGTCAGGCGGTGGCGGTGTGCCCGAGCCGGCGGTTGACCCGCGGCATGACCTCCTCGGCGACGAGCTGCATGGAGCGTTTTACCGTCTCCGGCGGCATGTGGCCGAAGTTCTGCAGCATCATCACGTGCTGTACGCCGTTGCCGTAGAGCTCGACGAGCTTGTCGGCGACCTCGTCCGGCGTGCCGAACAGAGACAGGCCGCTCGCCATGATGTCGTCGTAGGTCTGTTTCTTGGCGTAGAGCCGGGAATCGACATACAGATCGAACGGATCGGCGGCGTTACGGCGCACCTCCTCGGCGGATTCGGCGACGTGGGTGTGCAGCGCGACCACGGCGTCGTCGCTGTGCCCGGGCAGGCCCGCTTCGGCGCGGCCCTGGTGGTAGCTGTGCACCAGCGGGGCGATCTCGTCCCAGCCGTCCACCGAGGCGTAGGGCACGCACACGAGGTCGTGGCCGGCATGGCCGATGTGATAGGCGGCCTCGGCGCGCAGCACGGCGACCTTGATCGGCGGGTGCGGGTCCTGCACAGGCGGGACGTTGAGCTTCACGCCGTCCAGGTGCTGGTAGGTGCCCTCGTGGGTCACGCGCTCGCCGGCGAGCAGGCGGCGCACCAGGCCCAGGTTCTCGTCGAAGCGGTCGCGTTTCTCCGCACCCTCGACGCCGAAGCCCTCGAATTCGTGCTTGAGATAGCCCGAGCCGACGCCGAGCACCAGCCGGCCGCCGGACAGCGCGTCGACCATGGCGTAGCTCTCCGCGACCACCCGCGGGTCGTGGAAGGTGAGGATGGAGATCGCCGAGCCCAGGCGGATGCGCTGGGTGTGCGCGGCCAGGTGGCTTAGCATGACCGCCGGGTTCGGCACCGCGCCGTACTCGTGGAAATGGTGCTCGGCGACGAAGAAGGTGTCGTAGCCGAGGCGGTCTGCCAGGCGGGCCTGGTCGACCACCTCGCGGTAGAGTCCGGGCACGGTGCGCTCGTGGCCGGGGTACTTCTCGCCGGGGTAGTGATCCTGGACCGAGAAGATGGAATAGCGCATGGGGTCCTGCTGGGGCCCCGCGGTCCGGGGGGTGGCACTGGCGGTGCTCATGGCTCTCCTCCGTTCTGATATATGAAATACGTTATGAAAAACATAATACCCCCGATGGGTATCGTCAACACGGCAACAGGGACAGGCAATGACAGGTGAGGAACGTGCCCAGCAGGGCGTGCGCTCGGTGGAGACGGGGCTGGCGCTGGTGGCCGCGCTCGGGGCGGCGGATACCGGGCTGGGATTGGGGTGCCTTGCGCGCCGGGCGGGCATGGCGCCGGCAAAGGCCCACCGTTACCTGGTGAGCCTGGTGCGGGCCGGGCTGGTGGAGCAGCATCCGGAGACCGGTCACTACGACCTTGGCCCGCTGGCGCTGGAGCTTGGCATGGCGGCGCTGCGGCGGCTGGATATCGTCCGGCTGGCGGACGCCACGCTGCACCGGCTGCGCGACGATCTCGACGAGACGGTGCTGTTCGCGGTATGGGGCAACCGCGGGCCGACGGTGGTGCGCTGGTTGGAGAGTTCCGAGGCGGTGACGGTGAACGTGCGCCTGGGCTCCGTGATGCCCCTGTGCCGCTCCGCCACCGGCCGGGCCTTCCTCGCCTGGGGCGCGAGGCGGGTGATCGAGCCACTGCTCGATGCGGAACTGGCGGCGGCAGACGACCCGGAGGTGGAGCGCGGACGCATGGAGGCGCTGGCGGCGCAGACCCGCAGTGACGGCGTCTCCACCGTTGCCGGGGACCTGCTGCCCGGGGTGGCCGCAGTGGCCGCGCCGGTGTTCGACCACCAGGACGAGGTCGCGGGCGTGGTGACCGCGCTCGGCTATGCGGGCGGCTTCGACGCGGATCCCGCCGGTGACACGGCGCGGACGGTGCGCGCCGCCGCCGACGATCTTTCCCGGCGTCTGGGCCACCGCGGCGCGGGTGGCGACGGGTAGTGGCGGGGCGGTCCCGCCGGCCTCAGCCCTCGCCGGCGAGGAAGGCCTGCACCCGCGTCGCGAGCCATGCCGGGGTCTCGAGCATGGGGTAGTGGCCGGCGCCCTCGATGGGCTCGATAGCGCAGTGGTCGAACCACTCGCCGATGGTGGCGGAGAGGGACTCCGGGGTGATCGCGCCGTCGTGGAGCCCGGCCAGGCCGAGGAACGGGGTCTCGCAGCCGTTGAGCGCGCGGGAGAAGTCGCCGTCCGCCCAGTCCGCGAAGTACGCGGCGAAGGTCGCCTCGTCACAGGCCTCGAAGGAGTCCCGGATCATGCGCTCGAGCCACAGTGGCCCAAGGCGGGCGCCGGTGGTCAGCTCCAGGATCGCCCCGCGGGCGGCGCCGTCGCGGGCGGCGGACTCGAACAGGGCGCGGCCCTCGTCGTCGAAGGGCGTCGGCGCCGCCGGTACCGGGGTGATGCCCACCGCGCGGGTGACGCGGTCCTCCGCGTAGGTGCACAGCCATTGCGCGGCCTTTCCGCCCATGGAGTGGCCGGCGACGCCGAACTCCCGCCAGCCCAGGTGGTCCGCCACCGTCAGCGCGGCGCGTCCCATGCCCTCGATGCTCGGGGGCAGCTCCACATGGCGCGAGCCGCCGTAGCCGGGGGCGTCGACGAAGGCGAAGCTGAACCGCCGGGTATCGAGCCAGGGGTAGAGCGGCGCATAGACGGTGTGGTCCGAGAACCAGCCGTGGAGCACGATCACGGGCTCGGGGCCGTTGCCGATATGACAGAAGGCGGGCAGGGTCATGGGCGTCTCTCCTCCGGGCCGTGCCTCGCCACAGTGTGGCCCACGTGGACGGTGGATGACACCCGTCACCGGGCACCGGCGTCGGCCGGGCCCGGCGGGGAGGGCATGGGACTACTCGTCGTAGTCCAGCACGACGCGGTCGCTGACCGGGTAGCTCTGGCAGCTCAGCACGTAGCCCGCCTCGATCTCGTAGTCCTCCAGGGCGTAGTTCACGTCCATCTCGACGTCACCCTCGACGACCTTGGCCCGGCAGGTCGAGCACACGCCGCCCTTGCAGGAGAAGGGCAGGTCGGCCCCGGCCTCCAGGCCCGCTTCCAGGATCGGCTGGGTGTTGCGCGCCAGGTCGAAGACGATCTCCTGGCCGTCGACGCGCACCGCGATCTCGCTGGAGGAGTGGTCGGCGTTGGTGTCGTTGGCCCGTTCCTGCTGACGCTGCTTGACCTCGCCGGGGGTGGTGAACAGTTCGAAGTGCACCCGCTCGGCGGCCATGTCATGGGCCTTCAGGGATTCGGAGGCGGCATGGATCATGGGCTCGGGACCG
Source organism: Arhodomonas sp. KWT (assembly GCF_010993615.1). NCBI lineage: Bacteria > Pseudomonadati > Pseudomonadota > Gammaproteobacteria > Chromatiales > Ectothiorhodospiraceae > Arhodomonas > Arhodomonas sp. KWT. The sequence goes on from NZ_WNXE01000001.1 coordinate 101,670, forward strand.
CAGATGAAGGCCTCGTCCACGTCGTCGATGTCGATCCACTGGCGGAACAGCGCCTCCAGCTTGTCACCGTCGATGCGGCCGTGGAAGAGGTCGATGTCGGTGCGCTCGCGGCTCATGATGTTGATGAGGTTGAAGCGCCCCATGTAGGCGTTCTTCAGGTCCTCGATCTGCTCACGGAAGATCATGGATGCCGTCGAGCGGTTGCCGTAGATCAGCGTCACGCGGCTGCCCGGCTCGGTGTGAAGCGCCGTGCGCGCCAGCGACATGATCGGGGTGATGCCACTGCCGGCGGCGATAGCGAGGTAGTGCTTGCGGTTCGCCGGATCGAAGGCCGTGTTGAAGTGGCCCTGCGGCGGCATGACCTCGAGCCGGTCACCGGGGCGCAGCTCGCTGTTGGCGAAGCTCGAGAAGCGCCCGTGGGGCTGGGTCTTGATCGCCACGCGCAGCTCCTCGTCCTGCACCCCGGTGCAGATCGAGTAGGTCCGCATGACCTCCTCGCCATCGATCCAGGTGCGCAGCGCCAGGTGCTGGCCCGGGGCGTAGCGGTAGGTCTCGCGCAGCGTCTCGGGCACGTCGAAACGGATGGAGACGGTGTCGCGGGTCTCCTGACGGACGTCGGTGACGGTGAGTTCGTGGAATCGGGACATAACCGGTGTTCTCTCCTCGTGATACGGCCCGGGGACGGGGCCTAGATGCACTTGAAGTAGTCGAAGGGCTCCAGGCAGTCGTCGCAGCGGTAGTGCGCCTTGCAGGCCGTCGAGCCGAACTCGCTCACCCGCGTGGTGTTGGTGGAGCCGCAGCGTGGACAGGCGACCGCCGGCAGCGGCGCGAACAGCCCGCGCTTGCTGGTGGAGCGGCCCTCCGGCGGGGCGATGCCGTAGGCGCGCAGCTTCTGCCGGCCGGCCTCGGTGAGCCAGTCGGTGGTCCAGGCCGGCGAGATCCGTTCCTCGACGCGTACGCGGTCGACGCCGTGGGCGCGCACGGTATCGCGCACACCCTGCTCGATGGTCCGCATCGCCGGGCAGCCGGAGTAGGTCGGCGTGATCACGACCACCAGCTCGTCGCCGTCCCAGCGGATATCCTGGAGGATGCCGAGATCCGCGATCGTGAGCACCGGGATCTCGGGATCGGTCACCGACTCCAGCCAGCCGCGGACGGTGTCCGCCGGCGGGCGGCGGTCCGTGTCGTTACCAGCGCGCATCGGGATAGGCCCTGGGCAGCTGCTGCATCTCCGCGAGCAGGTAGCCGAGATGCTCGCTGTGATGCCCCTGCTTGCCGCCGGACTGCATCCAGCCGTCCTCCGGCCGTTCGAGCCCCGCCTCGGCGAAGACCTCGTCGACGTGGCCGGACCAGCGCTCGCGCACGGCGGCGAGGTCGGCGCCCACGCCGGCGGCGTGCATGGCCTCGTCCACCGTGTCGCCGGTGAACAGCTCGCCCGTGAACGGCCACAGCCGCTCGACGGCATCGATCACGCGGCGGCGGCTCTCGTCGGTGCCGTCGCCGAAGCGGATCATCCACTCGCCGCTGCGCCGCAGGTGGTAGCCCACCTCCTTGGCGGACTTGGTGGCGATCTCGGCGACCCGCGGGTCCGTGGAGCCGGCGAGCTGCTCGAGCAGCGGCAGGTGGAAGGCGTCGAAGAGGAACTGCCGCGCGATGGTCATCGCGTAGTCGCCGTTCGGCTGCTCCACCAGCAGCGTGTTATGGAAGTCGAGCACGTCCCGGTGGAAGGCGAGACGGTCGGCGTCGCCCCCGCCGCGGAGTTCGGCCGCGTACTCCAGCCAGGACTTGGCCTGGCCGATGAGGTCGAGGGAGACGTTGGCCGTGGCCATCTCCTCCTCCAGCGCCGGGGCGTGACCGACCCACTCGGACAGCCGCTGGCCAAGGACCAGGGCGTTGTCCGCCAGGCGCAGGACGTAGGTCTGCAGATGCTGATCGTCGCTCATCTCCGGCCCCTTACATGTTCTCGATCTCGTCAGGCACCTCGTAGAAGGTCGGATGCCGGTAGACCTTGTCGTCGCTGGGGTCGAACAGGATCTCCTTGTCGCCGGGGGCGGAGGAGACGATGTTCTCCGAGCGCACGACCCAGATGCTCGCGCCCTCGTTGCGCCGGGTGTAGACGTCGCGGGCGTTCTCCACGGCCATGGTGGCGTCGGCGGCATGGATGCTGCCGACATGCTTGTGGGCGAGCCCGTGCTTGCTGCGGATGAACACTTCCCAGAGCGGCCATTCCTTCATGATTCGATCCTCCTCGTGTGCGGGGGTCAGGCGGCCTCGCGCTCGCGGCGCGCGCGCTTGTCGGCGTGGACGCGGGCGGCCTCGCGGACCCAGGCGCCGTCCTCGTAAGCGTTGCGCCGGGCCTCCAGGCGCTCGCGGTTGCACGGGCCGTTGCCCTTGAGGACCTGCCAGAACTCGTTCCAGTCGATCTCGCCGTAGTCGTAGTGGCCCTGCTCCTCGTTCCACTTCAGGTCCGGGTCGGGGATGGACAGCCCCAGGTGCTCCGCCTGCGGCACGGTCTGGTCGATGAAGCGCTGACGCAGATCGTCATTGGTGTGGCGCTTGATCTTCCAGGCCATCGACTGCTGGGAGTGGACGGAGGCGCCGTCCGCCGGGCCGAACATCATCAGGCACGGCCACCACCAGCGGTTGAACGCGTCCTGGGCCATGCGCCGCTGCTCGTCGGTGCCGCGGCAGAGGTCGAGCATGATTTCGTAGCCCTGGCGCTGGTGGAAGCTCTCCTCTTTGCACACGCGCACCATCGCGCGGGCGTAGGGGCCGTAAGAGCAGCGGCACAGCGGGATCTGGTTGACGATCGCCGCGCCGTCCACCAGCCAGCCGATGCAGCCGATGTCCGCCCAGGTCGGGGTGGGGTAGTTGAAGATGCTGGAGTACTTCGCCTTGCCCGCGTGGAGGGCGTCGATGAGCTCCTCGCGGGACACGCCCAGGGTCTCGGCGGCGCTGTAGAGATACAGCCCGTGGCCGGCCTCGTCCTGGACCTTGGCGAGCAGGATGAGCTTGCGCCGGAGGTTGGGTGCGCGGGTGATCCAGTTGCCCTCCGGGAGCATGCCCACGATCTCGGAATGGGCGTGCTGGGAGATCTGGCGGACCAGGGTCTCGCGGTATTTCTCGGGCATCCAGTCCCGGGGCTCGATGGTGATCTCGTCGTCGATGCGCTCCTGGAAGGCCCGCTCCAGGCCCTCGAGCTCCTCGGACGACAGGACCCGGTCGCTGCCGGTGTCGACGAACTGACTGTACATGGCTACTCCTCCTCGGAACGGAAGCCGCGGCGGGACGTCCCCGTGCGCCGTTGGTTCACCCTGGTAATGATACAAGTCAAACGGCCCTAGTCAATTGTTTGTGTCATTTAAATGAGGCATGTCAAAAACCGGGCGAGGCCTCGCGTCTGGCGGGATATGGGCGGGAAGGGGGATGCTGCAACGCACGACGGCCCCGGGCGTTGCAAGACGCGCCGGGGCCGTCGCGGCGTGGCGGTGTATCAGTAGCGGGGGTTACTGGTCCTGGATCGTCGGGCGCACCAGGATCTCGTTGACGTCGACGTGATCCGGCTGGGTCAGGGCGTAGTGGATCGCCGAGGCGATGTCCGCCGGCCGCAGGATCGGTGAGCCGGGGGCGTAGAGGTTGTCACGCACCGCCTCGCGGACCTTGTCGTGGGCGATGCCCTCGGGCAGGTCGGTGTCCACGGCGCCGGGCTGGATGTCGGTGACGCGGATGTTGTGGCGGATGCCCTCGCGGCGCAGGCCCTCGGAGACCGCGCTCAGCCCGGCCTTGGTGGCCGAGTAGACAGCGGCGCTGGGGAAAGTCACCCGGGCGGCCACGGAGGAGATGTTGACCACGTGTCCGTGGCCACGGTCCGCCATCCCGGGCAGCACGGCGTGAATGGCGTAGAGTGCGCCACGGAGGTTGACGTCGATCATCCGCTCCCACTCGTCGATCCGGCCGCTGATCAGCGGCGACAGCGGCATCACGCCGGCGTTGTTGATGAGCGCCGAGGCGCCGCCGAGGTCCTCGATCTCGCGGCCCACGCGCAGGGTGTCCTCGCGGTCGGTGATGTCCATGGGCAGCACGTAGGCGGTGCCGCCGGCCTCCCGGATCGCGCGCTCCAGGGCGTTGAGGCGGTCGGTACGGCGCGCCGAGAGGAACACCGTCGCCCCCGCCCGGCTGAGCCGGTGGGCCGTGGCCTCGCCGATGCCGCTGCTCGCGCCGGTGATCCAGATCATCTTGCCGGTCAGTTCCATCGCCTTCTCCCGTCGTCGTTGTCGTGGGGGACGCCGCGCCGGCTTACTCCAGCCCGCCGAAGCGGCGGTAGAAGTAGGGCGCCGGCTCGGGCAGCGGGCCCTCCGCGGTCTGCAGTGTCTCGCTGAGATACGCCTCCGCCTGGCGGAAGGTGGCCCGGTAGAGGTTGCGGCACAGCAGCCGCGCGGCGGCGCCGTGCCAGTCCCCGGGCAGCACGTCGTCCGGCAGCTGGGGGTCGCGCAGCAGCAGCCGGCGGATCTCGTGTATGAGCAGTGTACGCACCAGGAAGCACTGCTGCGCGTCCAGGTGTCGGGCCGAGCGCACGGCACGCCAGACCGGGCGGAAGCGCTCGAGGAAGACCTCGTATTCCCGCGCCAGCGCCTCGAGGTTCCAGCAGTCGCGCACCAGGCGGTTCAATGGCCGGGAGGTGGGCAGCCCCTCATTGCGTGCGTGCATGATGATGACGTCGTTGTGCACCTCCAGGTCCTGGAGCACGGCGGTCAGCGCGTCCGTCGGCGGCAGGGGGTGGGCCAGCACCCCCGGTGCGAAGGTGCCGAAGCCGAGGGTGACCAGCTCCTTGCGCAGGGCCTCGCGCTGGCCGTTGTCGATCTGGGTGGTGATCACCAGCGTCCAGCTGCCGTCCCAGGCGAGGTGGGGCTCGGCATAGACGCGCTGGTAGGCGCGCTCGAAGCTGCGCCAGCCCGTGCGAGTGAGGCTGTAGTAGCTGCGCCGGCCGATCTGCTCGGAGGTCAGCCAGCCCTCCTTGGAGAGGCGGTAGACGGACGTGCGTACTAGCCTTGGGTTGAGGCCGAGCGGTGCCAGCGCCTTGATCAGGCTGCCGAGCCAGACGGTGCCGCCCCGGGGCGCGATGGCGTCGCCGTAGACCGTGATGATCAGCGAGCCGGCGCGGATCGGGCGGCGTTCCTGGAACTCCGCGACCAGCTCATCGATGACCTTGGAGCGTGCCATGCAGTGTCCTTCGTATCATTCTGTGATCGCATCGAGCCCGCGGCCGCTTCACCGTGGGAGGTGGTTCTGATACTTTTCTGGCGCCGCGTCGTTGCCCAATGTATCGTATCAACGACGCCGCCGCATCGCGGTTGACAAAAGGTTTCGTTCAAAAATATTGTGCGTTTCCGCCTTTCGCCCGGCGCAAGCGGCCGCAAGAGTCGCCATGGCGCGTTCGAGAATAAGTGATTTGCGGGGCGGCCGGGGCCCCGACGAGCAGCCGGGGAGGAGTGTCCATGGATTCGCCATCAGATCAGCCTGCCTGTCATTACCCGTCACCGCGCGCCCGGCCGGGCCAACCGTAATCCGCCGGCGTCGATTCGTATAGAGGGCGTGCCCGCGCCCGCCACGAGGGGAGAGCCATGCTCGGGGAGTTTCTGCAGTACCTGTTCTCGGGGCTGACCACCGGGGCCACGTATGCCCTGGTGGGACTCGGCTTCGCGATCATCTACAACGCCAGCCACGTCATCAACTTCGCCCAGGGCGAGTTCGTGATGATCGGCGGCATGGGCACCGTGATGATGATGGCCGCCGGCGTACCCATGCCGCTGGCCGTGCTCGGTGCCGTCGCGCTGGCGGTGATCGCCGGGGTGGCGCTCGACAAGCTCGCCATCGAGCGGGCGCGGGACGCGGATATCGTGCCGCTGATCATCATCACCATCGGTGCGTCGCTGTTCCTGCGCGGTCTCGCGCAGTACTTCTGGGGCAAGTCCTATCACTCGCTGCCCGCATTCACCGGCGACGAGCCGCTGAAGGTGCTGGGCGCGACGCTGCTGCCGCAGAGCCTGTGGGTGCTCGGCGTGGCGGCGGTGCTGCTGGTGGCGCTGGCGTTCTTCTTCAACCGTACCCTCAAGGGCAAGGCCATGCTGGCGGTCTCGCACAACAAGGACGCCTCGCGCATGGTCGGCATCAATCCCCGCTTCATCCTGATGCTCGCGTTCGCCCTGTCGGCGGCGCTGGGCGCGGTCGCCGGGATCGTCTCCGCGCCGATCACGCTCACCTCCTACGATGTCGGCATCATGCTCGGGCTCAAGGGCTTCGTGGCCGCAGTGCTCGGCGGGCTGGGCAGCGCGGTGGGGGCGGTGATCGGCGGGCTGCTGCTCGGCATCATGGAGGCGATGGCCGCGGGCTACATCTCCTCCGACTACAAGGATGCCGTGCCCTTCGTGATCATTCTGCTGGTGCTTTTCTTCCTGCCCAGCGGCCTGTTCGGCAAGCGTGGAACGGAGCGCGTCTGAGTCATGTGGAATCGTTTCCGGAATCCCTACGCCGGTCTGCCGGTGCTGGCCATCGTGCTCGCCGTGCTGCCGCTGGCGTTCTCCAACCCCTATCACTACGACGTGGCGATCCACGTGCTCATCAATGCGGTGGTCGCTGTGGGCCTGAACCTGCTGATCGGCTACGCTGGCCAGATCAGCCTCGGCCACGCCGGCTTCTTCGGCCTGGGCGCCTATACCACCGGGATTCTGAGCGGCGTCTACGGCTGGCCGCCGCTGCTGTCGGTGCTCGCCGCGCTGGTGGTGGTGGGCGTGCTCGCGTTCGCGGTCGCCCGGCCGATACTGCGGCTGTCCGGCCACTACCTCGCGATGGCGACGCTGGGCCTGGGCATCCTGATCTCCATCGTGATCTCCACCGAGGGCTGGCTCACCGGCGGTCCCGACGGGATGATCGTGCCGACGATCAGCGTCTTCGGCTGGGAGCTGTTCGGTGAGACGCGCTGGTACTGGGTGATGGCGGTATTGCTGCTGGTGGCGGTGTGGCTGGCGCTCAACCTCATCGACTCGCCGGTGGGGCGTGCGCTGCGCGCGGTGCACGGCTCCGAGGTCGCCGCCCAGGTCGCCGGGGTGAACACCATCAGCTACAAGGTGCTGATCTTCGTGGTCTCGGCGGTGTTCGCGGCGCTCATGGGCACCGCCAGCGCCCACTACTCGGGGTTCATCACGCCGGACCTGGCGGGCTTCTTCCACTCCATCGAGTTCGTGACCATGGTCGTGCTCGGCGGCATGGCCTCCACCTATGGCGCGCTCATCGGGGCGGTGATCCTTACCACGCTGCCGCAGCTGCTCACCGGCTTCGACGACCTGGAGATGGTGATCTTCGGCGCGATTCTCATGGCCGTGATGATCTTCATGCCGCGGGGGCTGGTGCCCACGCTGACCGCGCGGCTGCGCAAGGGGAGCTGAGCGATGAGCGCACTCATGACCGTTGAGGGACTGACCAAGACCTTCGGTGGTGTCAACGCGATCTCGGAGCTTTCCTTCGAGATCCAGCCTGGCCACATCCACTCGGTGATCGGGCCCAACGGCGCGGGCAAGACCACGCTGTTCAACCTGGTCACCGGCGTGTACACGCCCACGGAGGGCCGGATCAGCTTCGCCGGCGAGGATACCCGCGGCATGCCGCCCCACGCACTGGCAAGGCTGGGGATGAGCCGCACGTTCCAGAACCTGCAGGTGTGCATGAACATGACCGCGCCGGAGAACGTGATGGTGGGCCGCCACCTGCGGCTCGATCGCCGCTTCCTGCCGGCGCTCCTGCGCCTGCCCGCGGTGACCCGCGGTGACCGCGCCTGCCGCGAGAAGGCCGCCGAGCTCATGCGCTTCGTGGGGCTGGAGCGCTACCTGGACGCCGACGCGGATGCCATGCCCTACGGCGCGCTCAAACGCCTGGAGATCGCCCGGGCGCTGGCCGCCGAGCCCCGCATGCTGCTCCTCGACGAGCCCGCGGCGGGGCTCAACGCCAACGAGACCGCGGAGATCGACGCGCTCATCCAGCGGGTCGCCGAGAGCGGTGTGACCGTCGTGCTGGTCGAGCACGACATGAAGCTGGTGATGAACATCTCGGACCACATCCTCGTGCTGAACTACGGCAAGAAGCTCGCCGAGGGCTCGTCCGAGGAGATACGCCACAACCCTGAGGTGATCTCCGCCTATCTGGGGGCGGCGTGAGCCGGCTGGGGGAGAGGACATGACCGACGCGATTTCCGTCATACAGCGCGAGCACAATGGCATCTGGCGGGTGCTCGACACCGCCGAGGCCCTGGCCCGGGAGTACCGCGAGTCGGGCACGCGGCCGGACCGGGCGCTGTTCGCCGCGATCTTCGACTACATCGAGCTCTACGCCGACCGTGTCCACCATCCCAAGGAGGATGACTACCTGTTCCGGCTGCTGCGTGCGCGCGCCCCGGAGAGCGCCGGTGTGCTCGACGAGCTGGAGGCCCAGCACGAGGCCGGGCCGGCGCTGGTCACCGATGCCCGGGTGGCGCTGGAGCGCTACGCCGCGGACCCCGCCGGCGAGGGCGAGGCCTTCCGCGAGGTGCTGGAACGGTATCTCGCCTTCCAGCGCGACCACCTCCGCCTGGAGGAGAAGGAGGTCATCCCGCTGGCGCGGAAGGTGTTCACGGAGGCGGACTGGCGCGAGATCAACCGCGCCTTCGCCGACAACGACGACCCGCTGTTCGGCGAGCGTCAGCAGGACGCGTTCCGCGATCTGCACCAGACCATCGTGAACTACGCACCGGCCCCCATCGGTCTGGGTCTCACCCGCGAGACCCCGCAGGGCCCGGAGGCGGAGCGCTTCACGCCGTCTGCGGCGCCGGCGGAGGAGGCGCTGCTGAGCGTCTCCGGGCTGGAGACGTATTACGGGCGTATCCAGGCGCTGCGCGGTGTGGACATCGAGGTGCCCCGCGGGCAGATCGTCGCCCTGGTCGGGGCCAACGGCGCCGGCAAGACCACGCTGCTGCGCACGATCTCCGGGCTGCAGCCGGCGACCAAAGGCACGGTGCACTTCCACGGCCGTGATATCACGCGCATGACCGGCGAGCGCCGGGTCGCCGGGGGTATCGCCCAGGTCCCCGAGGGCCGTCAGGTCTTCGGTCCGATGAGCGTGGAGGACAACCTGATCCTCGGGGCCTATACCCGGGGCCGCAGCGCCGCGGTGACGCGGGATCTGGAGCACATGTACGAGCTCTTCCCGATTCTGCAAGAGAAACGCCACCAGGCCGCGGGCACGCTCTCCGGCGGCCAGCAGCAGATGCTCGCCATTGGTCGCGCGATGATGACGCGCCCCCAGCTCATGCTCCTCGACGAGCCGAGCATGGGGCTGGCGCCGCTGCTGGTGGGCGAGATCTTCCGCATCGTCGAGCGCCTCAGGGAGGAAGGGATCACGGTGCTGCTCGTCGAGCAGAACGCCTCCGGTGCGCTGGCGATCGCCGACCGCGGTTACGTCATCGAGACCGGGACCATCACGCTCTCCGGCACGGGCTCGGAATTGCTTGCCGACGAGGAGGTCAAACGGGCATATCTTGGGATGTAGCCGCGAGAGATGTGGCCACGGCCCTTGACTTTAGTTTTGAGCGAAAATAGTTTGGTTGGCCATACAGCAATACCGCGCCAGCCAGGCTGGAAGCCGGCGGTCACCGGGACACCGGTCCGCCACCGTCGCGCCTAGCGCGGAAGCAGGAGGAGAGAGCATGTTGCATGCATTGCTGAAGAAGATCGGCCTGGCGGCCGCCGTCACCGGCGTCGCGGTCGCGGGAATGTCCAACGCCAGCGCCCAGCAGGACCCGATCCGCGTGGGCACGTTCCTGGCCGTCACCGGCCCGGCGTCGTTCCTCGGTGACCCGGAGCTCAAGACGCTCCAGCACTGGGTCGAGAAGATCAACAACCAGGGCGGCGTCGACGGCCGCCAGATCGAGCTGGTCCACTACGACACCGCCGGCAACGCCGGCAAGGCGCGGACGTTCGCCAAGCGCCTGATCACCTCCGATCAGGTGGATGTCATCGTCGGCGGGACCACCACCGGCACCACCATGGCCGTGATCCCGCTGGTGCAGCGCTACGAGATCCCGTTCATCTCCCTGGCCGGCGGCGTGCCGATCATCGATCCGGTCAAGAAGTGGGTGTTCAAGACCCCGCATACCGACCGCATGGCGGCGCGCAAGATCCTCAAGGACATGCAGGCCCGCGGCTTCGACAAGATCGGCCTGATTTCGGGGACCGGCGGCTTCGGCAAGTCCGGCCGCAAGCAGACCCTGAGTGTCGTCGGAGACTATGACATCGAGATCGTGGCCGACGAGACCTACGGCCCCAACGACACGGACATGACCGCGCAGCTGACCAACATCGCCAACACCGACGGCGTGGATGCGATCCTGAACTTCGGCTTCGGTCAGGGCCCCGCGATCGTCACGCGTAACTACGAGCAGCTCGGCCTGAAACTGCCGTTCTACCAGTCCCACGGCGTGGCCTCGAAGAAGTTCATCGAGCTCGCCGGTGAGGCCGCCAATGGTGTGCGCCTGCCCGCCGCGGCGCTGCTCGTCGCCGAGAAGCTTCCGGACGACGATCCGCAGAAGCCGGTGGTCACCGCCTACAAGAAGGAGTACGAGTCGACCTACAACGAGTCGGTCTCGACCTTCGGCGGCCACGCCTACGATGGCCTGATGATCGCCACGCAGGCGATCAAGCGGGCCGGCACCACGGACAAGGCCGCTGTGCGCGACGCGATCGAGCAGACCAGCGGCCTGATGGGCACCGGTGGCGAGTTCAACATGGGGCCGGACGATCACCTCGGCCTCGATCTCTCCGCCTTCCGGATGCTCGAGATCCGCGACGGCGAGTGGGAACTCGCCGAGTAACCGCGCCGCCGTGGACGCCGCCGGCGTCCACGGCCATCGCCGCGTCGCCGTCCGTGCGGCGCGGCCCCCTTTCCGCAACACGAATCTGGAGATGCTGTCATGGCCAAGCAATTCGCTTCCGCAGGCGATATGACCCCCAAGGAGATCACCTTCTCCGAGCTCGCGCCCGGTGCGTATGCATACACGGCGGAAGGCGATCCGAACACTGGCATCATCGTTGGCGATGACGGCGTCATGGTGATCGATGCCCAGGCGACCCCGATGATGGCCGAGGAGGTGATCAAGCGGGTCCGTCAGGTCACCGACAAACCCATCCGCTACGTGCTGCTGACCCACTATCACGCGGTGCGCACCCTGGGGGCCTCGGCCTATGGCGCGGAGCAGATCATCGCGAGCCGCGACACCTACGACCTGCTCGTCGAGCGTGGCGAGCAGGACTACGCCTCCGAGCTCGGGCGCTTCCCGCGGCTGTTCCAGGGCGCGGACAGCATCCCGGGCCTGACCTGGCCGACCATGGTCTTCGAGGGCCACATGACCCTGTGGATGGGTGAGCGCCGGGTCGAGATCATGCAGCTCGGCCGCGGTCACACCAAGGGCGACACCGTCGTGTGGCTGCCCGACGAGAAGGTGCTGTTCAGCGGCGACCTGGTCGAGTACGGCGCCACCCCGTATACCGGCGACGCCTATCACCGCGACTGGCCGGACACCCTCAGCCGCCTGCGCAACCTGGAGCCGAGTGCACTGGTGCCGGGCCGCGGTGAGGCGCTCAAGACCCCGGAGGAGTGCCAGAACGGACTCGAGGGCACGCAGTCGTTCATCAGCGATCTCTACGGCGGGGTCAAGCGCTGCCGTGCCGAGGGCAAGGACCTCAAGGCCACCTACGAGACCATGATCGCCGAGCTCGAGCCGAAGTACGGCCACTGGGTGATCTTCCGTCACTGCATGCCCTTCGACGTCAGCCGTGCCTACGACGAGGCTGGCGACTATCCGGATCCGCGCATCTGGACCGCCGAGCGCGATCGCGAGATGTGGGAGGCCCTCGAGGGCTGAGGGAGAGCGGTCATGCCGAAGTCACATCAGTGCCCGGTCTTCGACTACCGGCGCTCCCCCGACCAGGACGCCGGGCAGCCGGTCCGTCACCCGGTGGTGGTGGTCGGCGCCGGCCCGGTGGGCCTGTCGGCGGCCATCGACCTGGCGAGGCGCGGCATCCCGGTGGTGCTGCTGGACGCCGAGAACGGCGTCAGTGACGGCTCCCGGGCGATCTGCTTCGCCAAGCGCACGCTGGAGGTGTTCGACCGCATCGGCGGTGGGCAGCGGATGGTCGAGAAGGGCATCACCTGGAAGCACGGGCGGGTGTTCTTCGGCGACCACGAGGTCTATCACTTCGATCTGCTGCCCGAGGAGGGGCACCGCCGGCCGGCGTTCATCAACCTCCAGCAGTACTATGTCGAGGAATACCTCATCGAGCGCCTCGATGCGCTGGCGGACGCCGACCTGCGCTGGTGCAACGAGGTCGTCGAGCTCGCCGAGCGCGATGACGGGGTCGTGCTCGGTGTGCAGACGCCGGAGGGGCGTTACGAGCTGGTCGCGGACTACCTCGTCGTCGCCGACGGGGCGCGCAGCCCGCTGCGCAAGCTCCTCGGGCTGCAGTCGAAGGGGCAGGTCTTCCAGGACCGTTTCCTCATCGCCGACGTGGTCATGGATGCCGACTTCCCCACGGAACGCTGGTTCTGGTTCGATCCGCCGTTCCACCCGGGGCAGTCGGTGCTGCTTCACCGCCAGGCGGACAATGTCTTCCGCATCGACTTCCAGCTCGGCTGGGAGGCGGACCCCGATGTCGAGCGCCAGCCCGAGCGGGTGATCCCGCGGATCCGCGCCATGCTCGGCGAGGGCGTGGACTTCGATCTGGACTGGGTCAGCATCTACACCTTCCAGTGTCGGCGCATGGAGCACTTCCGCACCTCCGCCCGGGTGTTTTTCGCCGGCGACGCGGCTCATCAGGTCTCGCCGTTCGGTGCCCGCGGCGCGAACAGCGGCGTGCAGGACGTGGACAACCTGGTCTGGAAGATCGAGCGGGTGCTTGCCGGCCGCGGCGGCGACGCCCTGCTGGACAGCTATGACAGCGAACGGGTGGCCGCGGCGGACGAGAACATCCTCAACTCCACGCGCAGCACGGACTTCATCACCCCGAAGAGCCCGGTGAGCCGGGCCTTCCGTGACGCCACGCTGATGCTGGCCGAGGAGTTTCCGTTCGCCCGCAAGCTGGTCAACAGCGGCCGTCTGTCGTTGCCGGCGGTGCACGCCGACTCGCCGCTGAACACGCCGGACTCCGCCGACTTCGAAGGCCGGATGGTGCCGGGGGCCCCGTGTCTTGACGCACCGGTGCGCGTCGACGGCAATGAGGACTGGCTGCTGGCGTGCCTGGGCGACGTGTTCACGTTGATGGTCTTCGCCGACACGCGGCAGGGCTGCCCGGCCGGGGTGGTGGACGCCGTCGAGCGCGTCCGCGCCCACGAGCGGGACCTTCGCGTGCTCGTGGTGGCCGACGGGCCGGTCGCCGGCACGCCGGCGGACGCGGTGATCGTGGAGGACCCGCAGGGCCTGGCCGCGCAGCGCTACGACGCCCGTCCGGGCACGGTATACCTCATTCGCCCGGATCAGCACGTGGTCGCACGCTGGCGCGACGTGGACGCCGCGCTGATAAACCAGGCGATAGACCGGGCCTGCGCGCTCGCGGCCTGAACGGTTGAACGGCGCGGCCCCGTCGACGAGGCCGCACGAGGAGGAGAGCGATGTCGACGCAGTACCTGCGGGTCGACCCGCGCCTGGAGCGCGGCGACGACGTCTATGAAGCCCTGGTGGAAATGCACCGGGACCTCGACGAGGAGCAGAGCCGGCTGGCCAACGCCCGGCTGATCCTGCTGCTGAGCAATCACATCGGCGACGCCGACGTACTCGACGAGGCGATGCGTATCGCCCGTCGCGGCGTCACGGAGTGATTGCGGGGGCGGCGTGATGGATGATTCCGTACGCCGCGCGATGGCCCGCTGGCCGGATGTCCCGGCCCTCGCGGGGTGGCTGCGCCTGGACCGGCGCGGGCGCTGGTGGATCGACGGCGGGCTGGTGGAGCGCGAGGCGCTCGCCGAGTTCATCGCCCGTAACTACCTTGCCGACGATAAGGGCCGTTACTATTTCCAGAACGGCCCGCAGCGTGTCTACGTAAGCCTCGATTACACCCCCTGGATTCTTCATGCCGACGGCCGTGGCGGACTCGCGACCCATACCGGCGATCCCGTGAACGGTGTGAGCGCTGCCTTCATCGACGAGGCCGGGGACACCCTGCTCGCCTTCGACCGTGGTGTCGGACTGCTGTTGGGCGACGCGGCGGAGTGGCTCGCGTCACGGCTGTGCCGCGCCGACGGCGCGGCCGCGGACGCCGATGCCGTGGACGCCGGGATCGAGGCCGCGGCGGCGGGCGGGGAGAGCGGGCTGTGTGTGGTCCTGGACGCCTCCGCCCCGGCGCCGCTGGCCGGGGTGCGCCGCACCGAGGTCCCGGCGCGTTTCGGCTTCGTGGCCGAGCCCTCCGCCGATTAGAACGACTGCCCGCGCCCCGCTCATGCCGCTCGGGGGGGCGTGAACCGCCGGGCCGGCGTCGTCCGGGGCCTTGCGGTCGCGGGGAACCGCCGACCCAAGGGAGTGGCCGGGATCGGCCGTTCGTGCCGGCCGGACGCCCCAGGCGTGCGACACGTCCGCCCGTCAGGCACCCGGTACCCGGCCTGCCGCCCGGTATTGCCAGCGATACCACCGCGGCTGTCGCTTGGTAGGGGCAACCGGGCTCTGCGGTAGGTGTCGCGGTGAAACCCTGGTGACCCGCTCACGTAGATCGGGGAGGCGTGAAGCGCCTGCCTGACATGCCGCGCACGGTGCCATTCCGCAGGTCCTGAATCCCTTGCCGGGTCCTGCTGCGGCTTGTCAGTGCGCGAATCCGGCCTATCTTGAAAGGGGCGGCAACGTTTTCCTCAGAACGAACAAGACCCGCGCACGGGTAGGAGGCGTCATCATGGCCAGCAAGCTTTCCCGCCGCGATTTCCTCAAGACCTCGGCGCTCGGCGTCGGTGCGCTATCCGTCGGCGCCGTGGGCCGTGGGGCCCGCGCCCAGACACCGACCATCCGCTGCGGGGTGGTGACGTCGCTGTCCGGTGCCAACCGCTTCGGCGGCAACCTCACCCGGCGCGGCTACGACCTGTGGGCCGAGGAGATCAACAAGCTCGGCGGTATCGATATCGGCGGGACCCGATACAAGGTCGAGATGTCCTACGGTGACGCACAGTCCAACCCGGCCTCCGGTGCCTCCGCCGCCGAGCGGCTGATCGTCCAGGAGGAGGTGGACGTCATCTTCGGGCCCTACACGTCCGGGGTGACGCTGGCGGTGCAGCCCATCTGCAACAAGTACCGCGTGCCGATGATCTCCGGCTCCGCCGAGTCGCCCAAGGTCTGGGTGGACAAGCCGCCGTTCAACTTCGGCATGATTCCCGCCGTGGACCTCTCATCGGGCAAGTCCCTCGGGGTGATCGCGGATTCGGTCTCGCCGCGGCCGGAGAGCGTCGGTGTGGTCGGCGTCAACGAGCCGTTCTCCGACGACACCGCCAAGGGCTTCCGCGATGGCGCCGAGCCCGCGGAGCTCGAGCTCACCGGTTTCGAGCTCTTCCCGGCCAAGGCGGACGTCACCCCGGTGGTGACCAAGCTCAAGTCGCAGAACCCGGATATCGTTGCCGTCGGCGGTCACGAGGAGGTGCTGATCAACTTCGTGAAGGCGGCGAAGTCGCTGGGTTACCGGCCCAAGGCGATGGTCATGCACTACGGCATCACCGCGCCGGCGTTCGCCGACCAGCTGGGTGCGGACGCCAACGGCGTCATGGGCATCTCGCTGTGGACACCCGGCGTGCCCTACAGCGACGATCTGTTCGGCAGTGCGGCGGACTACGACAAGCTCTCCTACGCCCGCTGGGGCAGCCACCCGGACTACACCGAGGCGGCCTGCTCGGCCAGCGGTCTGGTCCTCCAGGACGCCGCCGCGCGCATGGGTAAGGCGCCGCCGTGGAACCGCAGCGACCGCGAGGCCCTGGCCAAGGCCATCGAGGCCACGGACATCGAGACCTTCTACGGACCGGTGGCATTCGAGACCAAGGGCGATCACTTCCACAACAATACCCGTCCGGTGCCGGTCGTGGTGCAGATCACCGACGGCAAGGTGGTGCCGGTCGCCCCCGCCGACGCGGCCGAGGGTGATATCGTTTACCCGCTGCCGGCCTGGTCCTGAGAACGACGGGCGGCATTCCTGACGGCGACAGCGGGAGGCAATCGGGTGGATCTGTTCCTGCAGGCGCTGGCCAACGGCGTGCTGATCGGCGGGATCCTGGCGTGCCTGACCATCGGCTTCCAGCTCACCTTCGGGGTGCTCCACGTCATCGACTTTGCCGTGGGCGGCTGGGTCATGCTCGGCGGCTACGCCGGCTACTGGGCGCTGACCCTGCTGGGCCTGGACCCGTTCATCAGCCTGCCGCTGGTGGCCGTGGTGTTCGCGCTGGTGGGCCGGGCGCTGGGCCCGCTCATCTACCACGTGCGCACCAGCCGCTACGCACGCCCCGACCTCATGGCCCTGGCGCTCACCTTCGGTATCTTCATCTTCATGCGCGGTGGGGCACTGTGGCTGTGGTCGTTCAACAGCCGCAACGTGGACACCGCCATCGCCGGCCCGGCGATCCAGCTCGGGCCGGTGGCCCTGCCGGTGCTGCGGGTGGTGGCCTTCGCCGCTGCCGCGGCCCTGAGCCTGGCGGTGTTCCTGTTCCTCTACCGGACCCGCTTCGGGCTGGCCGTGCGCGCGGTGGCGCAGAGCCGGGAGAATGCCGGGCTCATGGGGGTCGACGTGCCGAGGCTCTCGGCCCAGGTGTACGCGGTCTACACCGGGCTGACCGCCGGGGTGGGTGTGCTGCTTGCGACCATCTACTCCGTCAATCCGGACGTGGGCGTGCGCTACACGCTGTTCGCCTTCTTCGTCGCCGTGCTCGCCGGCCTCGGCTCGGTGGGCGGGGTGCTGGTGGCGGGGCTGTTCCTCGGTGTGGTGGAGTCGCTGGTCGCGATCTACGTCGGCATCAGCTACTCCCACCTGGTGATCTTCGGTGCGCTCTACGCGGTGCTGCTGATATCGCCGCAGGGCATCCTCAGGCGCGGGCTGTGAAGGGGGGCGAATGGGGCTGACACGATGGCTGGCCGGGGTGATCGTCGTCGCGGTGCTCGCTGCCCTGCCGCTGGGACTGGACGCCTACTCGCTGCGGATCGCCACCGGGGTGTGCATGTGGGCCGGGCTCGCCTGCGCCTGGAATATCGTCGGCGGCTACGCCGGCTACATCAGCTTCGGCCACTCCGCGTTCTTCGGTATCGGCGCCTATGCCACGGCACTGCTCATGCAGCGGGGGATGGACTGGCCGTTCTTCGCGACGCTACCGGTGGGACTGGTGGTGGCCGCCGGCGTTGCGGCGGTGATCGGCGCGCCGACCATGCGCCTGCGCGGCTCCTACTTCGCCATTGCGACCTGGGCGTTCGCGGAGATGCTGCTCCAGCTCGTCAACGTCCTCGATGTCACCGGCGGGCCGGGGGGGCTGTCGGTGCCGCCGTATCTCAACGAGCACTTCTTCTACTACCTCATGCTCGCCGCCGCGGTGATCGCCTACCTGGCGGTCTGGGTGCTGGTGGAGCGCTCGCGTTTCGGCTTCCGGTTGCGGGCGCTGCGCGATCACGAGCCGGCGGCGGAGGCGCTGGGTATCCGCACCACCCTGGTGAAGGTTCAGGCCTTCGCGCTGTCGGCAGGTATCGCCGCGGTGTTCGGCGGGATCTACGCCTACTGGGTGACCTTCATCGACCCGATGTCGGTGATGGGCGGCGAGATCACCGACCAGATGGTGGTGATGGTGCTGCTCGGGGGGCTCGGTACCGTCTGGGGCCCCGCGCTCGGGGCAAGCCTGCTGTGGCTCACCAACCGCATGGTCTGGTCCGCGCTGGGTGACACGGCGATCTACCTGCCCATCCTCGGCGTGATCATCGTCGCGGTGGTGCTTTTCCTCCCCAACGGGCTGGTGAGTCTGCTGCCGGGGCTCGGACAGCTGCGCCGGCGCGGTCACCGCCTGCTCACGGGCATGGTGCGCAAGCTATGAGCACGGTGACGGATACACGTACGCACACGGACGAGCCCCCGGCGCTAGCGGTCGCGGGGCTGAGGCGCCGTTTCGCCGGCATCGTCGCGGTCGACGGCGTGACCTTCGACGTCGACCGCGCCGAGGTGCTCGGCCTGATCGGGCCCAACGGCAGCGGCAAGTCCACGCTGTTCAACCTCATCGCCGGCGCGCTGACGCCGGACGGCGGAACGGTGCGGCTCGGCGGGCAGGCCGTCACCGGCTGGCCGGCGTGGCGGGTGGCCCGCGCCGGGCTCGGGCGGACGTTCCAGATCCCCTCGCTGTTCGGCAACATGAGTGTCCACGACAACCTCCTGGCGGCGAGCTGCGAGGGGGACTGGCGGGGCGCCCCGGAACGCGCGCGGCAGGCGCTCGCGCTTCTGGAGATCGACCACGTGGCGGGGAACCTCGCCTCCGAGCTCTCCGGCGGGCAGCAGAAGCTGGTGGAGTTCGCCCGCGTGTACATGCGCTCGCCGCGGGTGGTGCTCCTCGACGAGGTCACCGCCGGGGTGCACCCGAACATCCGCGCCATCATCCTCAACGCGGTGCGCGCCATGCAGTTGGATGGCGCCACCTTCCTGCTCATCGAGCACGACATGGAGCTTGTCCGCGAGGTCTGCGACCGTATCATCGTCATGGACTTCGGCCAGGTCGTCGCGGAGGGCAGCTTCGAGGAGATCGCCGGCAACGCCGAGGTCCGGCGCGCGTACCTGGGACGGAGCGAATGAGCGAATCGCTGGAAGTCGAGGATCTGGTCACCGGCTACGGCAAGCAGGAAATCGTCCACGGCGTCTCCCTGGCCGCACGCCCGGGCCGGATCACCTGCATCTTCGGGCCCAACGGCAGCGGCAAGTCCACCGTGATCAAGGCCATCGCCGGCGCGCTGCCGGTATGGTCCGGCGAGATCCGCCTCGCCGATCGCACCCTGAGCGGGCGGCGCGTGCATGAGATCGTGCGCGAGGGCGTCGTGCTCATGCCCCAGGGCGGCGGCGTCTTTCCGCGTCTGAGCGTGGAGGAGAACCTGCGCATGGGCGGCTACTCCATCGCCGACCGTCACTGGGTGGACTCGCGTGTCGAGGCCCTGATCGGTGAGTTCGAGAACCTCGGCCGGCGCCGCCATGTCGCCGCCGGCTCGCTGTCCGGCGGCGAGCAGATGATGGTGGCCATCGCCCGGGCGCTGGTGCCCGAGCCCAGCTTCGTGCTCCTCGACGAGCCCTCGGCGGGGCTGTCGCCGGCGATGGTCCACGACACCATCGAGCGGGTGCGCACCCTGCGCGACCGCGGTGTCGGCGTGCTTATGGTCGAGCAGAACATCCGCGAGGCGCTTCCCGTGGCGGACCATATCTATGTCCTCGCCGGCGGCCGCCGCCAGTTCGGCGGCTCGCCGGAGCAGATCCGCGACGACGCCCAGCTCATGAGCCTGTACATGGGCGGCTGAACGCCCGGAACCGCCCCTATGATGGCGTTGCCGTCTCCCGCGCCGGGGCGCGTTCCGCCGGGCGGGCGATGAGCAGGAAGCTTGCCAGCGTCGCCAGCCCCATGGCGGCGATGATGAAGGCCATGGAGTGGGAGGTGCCGTCGTGGAACTGGCCCACGAGCGCACCGGCGCCGGCGGCGATGGCCATCTGTATGAACCCGAGCAGCGCGGAGGCGGAGCCGGCCATCTGCGGGAACGGGCCGATGGCGCCGGCCATGGCCTGGGGCATGACGATGCCCACGCCGGTCATGAACAGCATGTGCGGCACGATCACGGCCGCCACCGTATAGACGCTGGCCGCCGACAGGCCCGCCATGGCCGAGCCCGCGGCGGCGGAGAGCAGGCTGCCGGCGAGCATCAGTCGCTCGATCCCCCAGCGCCGGCTCAGCCGCCCGCCGATGATGCTGCCGCCCATGTAGCCGAGTACCACCAGGGTGAAATACAGCCCGTAGTGCTCCTCCGCCACGCCGAGGAACTCGATCAGCACGAACGACGAGCCGGAGAGGAAGGCGAACAGACCCCCGAAGACGAAGCCCACCGCCAGGGAATAGCCCACGAACACCCGCGAGCGGACGAGGGTGCGGTAGTTGGCGGCGATGACCCCGGGACGGATGGGCTGGCGGTAGGCGGCGGGCAGGGGCTCCGGCAGCGCCAGGGCCACGGTCGCGGTCACGACGGCGGCGTAGACCGCGAGTACCACGAACAGCGAGGGCCAGCCGGCCGCCACGAGCAGGTAGCCGCCGAGCACGGGGGCGGCGGCGGGTGCCAGGGCCATCGCCGTCGCCAGGTGCGAGAGCACCCGGGCCGCCTCGCGGTGACCGTGGATGTCGCGAACCGCCGCGCGCCCGAGCACCGGGCCGACGCACCCGCCGAGGGCCTGGAGGAAGCGCAGGGCGATCATCGTCTCGATGGTCGGGGCCAGCGCGCAGCCGATGGTGGCCAGCACGAACAGCGCCAGCCCCCCGACGATCACCGGTTTGCGGCCGAAACGGTCAGCGAGCGGGCCGTAGATGAGCTGGGACAGGGCGAAGCCGAGCATGTACACGCTCAGCGTGAGCTGGACCTCGTCGCTGCTCGCCTCGAGCGCCCGGCTGATGGCCGGCAGGGCGGGGAGGTAGAGATCCGTGGCGAGCGGGCCGATGGCGACCAGCGCCGCGAGCAGCAGGGTGGTCGTCCTGGACTTGGGTTCCAGCAATGCGTTCCTCCTTCGGCCCGTCGTTGTGACTAACCTTTCAGGACGTATACGCCCTGGAAGGTTAGTATCGCTGCACACAAAACGGCCCGACTGCGTCGGGCCGTTGGCGGGTGGCGAGCGGGGGCGGCGCTACTTGGGCCGCTTGTCGATGACCCGCTTGGCCTTGCCCTGGGAGCGCTCCACCTCGCCGGCGTTCAGCACGCGGACCTCGGTGCTGATGCCGATGTAGGACTTGATGTGATGCTGCAGGTCCTTGGCCAGCGCGACCTTCTCCTCGTCGCCGACCTCGCCGAGATCCTGCCGGGGCTCGACGTAGACAGCCATCTTGTCCAGGTGCCCGTCGCGCCAGACCTCGATCTGGTAGTGCGGCGCCAGCTGCCCCTGGTTGCAGATCCGCTCCTCGATCTGGCTGGGGAAAACATTAACACCGCGAATGATTAGCATATCATCCGAGCGCCCCGTGATGCGGCCCATCCGCCGCATGGTGCGGGCGGTGCCCGGCAGCAGGCGGGTGAGGTCGCGGGTGCGGTAGCGGATGATCGGCAGCGCCTCCTTGGTGAGGCTGGTGAACACCAGCTCGCCTTCCTCGCCGTCGGGCAGCACCTCGCCGGTCTCCGGATCGATGATCTCCGGGTAGAAGAGGTCCTCCCAGATGGTGGGGCCGTCCTTGGTGTCCACGCACTCCTGGGCCACACCCGGACCCATGACCTCGGAGAGGCCGTAGATATCCACCGCGTCGATGTCGAAACGCTCCTCGATCTCTTGGCGCATGGCGTCGGTCCAGGGCTCGGCGCCGAAGATGCCGACACGCAGCGAGGTCTGGCGCGGGTCCATGCCCTGGCGCTCGAACTCGTCGGCGATGTTGAGCATGTAGGAGGGCGTGACCATGATGATCGACGGCTTGAAGTCGGTGATCAGCTGCACCTGCTTCTCGGTCTGCCCGCCGGACATCGGGATCACCGTCGCACCGAGGCGCTCGGCACCGTAGTGCGCGCCCAGCCCGCCGGTGAAAAGGCCGTAGCCGTAGGCCACGTGGACGATGTCGTTGGCACTCCCGCCTGCGGCGCGGATGGAGCGGGCCACGGCGTCCGCCCAGGTGTCGATGTCGTTCTTGGTGTAGCCCACCACGGTGGGACGGCCGGTCGTGCCGCTGGAGGCGTGGATGCGGACCACGTCGCTCATGGGCACGGCGAACATGCCGTAGGGGTAGTTGTCCCGCAGGTCGTTCTTGTAGGTGAAGGGGAATTTCGCGAGGTCGGCGAGGCTGTTGAGCTCATTGGGATGCACCCCGGCCCGGTCGAAGCTCTCGCGGTAGAACGGGACGTTCTTGTAGGCGTGGTTGAGCGACCAGCGCAGGCGCTCGAGCTGGACGTGGCGCAGCTCGTCGAGGGTGCAGGTCTCGACGGGCTCGAGCAGCGTTCGCAGCGGGACGTTGGGGCTCTTCATCTGGGACTCTCCTTCCCCGGGGTAGGGATGCTTGCCGGTATTCTTGGTCGCGTTGCCCGGCCGCCGTTCCCCGGCGGCCGGTGCGGGCCTCAGACCCGCTCAATCACCATGGCGATACCCTGACCGACGCCGATGCACATGGTGCACAGGGCGTAGCGCCCGCCGCGGCGGTGCAGCTCGTTGACCGCCGCCAGCGCCAGGCGCACGCCGCTCGCGCCGAGCGGATGGCCCAGGGAGATCGCGCCGCCGTTCGGGTTCACATGTCCGGCGTCGTCGGCGACGCCGAGCATGCGCAGCACCGCCAGCGACTGGGCGGCGAAGGCCTCGTTGAGCTCGACCACGTCCATATCCTTGATGCCGAGTCCGAGGCGCTCCAGCAGCTTGCGGCTCGCCGGGGCGGGGCCGATGCCCATCACCCTCGGGGCCACGCCGGCGGTGGCCATGCCCAGCACCCGCGCCCGCGGGGTGAGGCCGTGGCGCTTAACCGCCCCCTCGGAGGCCACGATCAGCGCACCGGCGCCGTCGTTGACGCCGGAGGCATTGCCGG
Organism: Arhodomonas sp. KWT; assembly: GCF_010993615.1. Classification (NCBI taxonomy): domain Bacteria; kingdom Pseudomonadati; phylum Pseudomonadota; class Gammaproteobacteria; order Chromatiales; family Ectothiorhodospiraceae; genus Arhodomonas; species Arhodomonas sp. KWT. The sequence continues at coordinate 124,458 of NZ_WNXE01000001.1, forward strand.
CGGTGACGCTGCCGCCCTCGCGACGGAAGGGCGTCGGCAGCTTGGCCAATGCCTCCGCAGTGGTCTCCGGACGGGGATGCTCGTCGCTGTCCACGACCACCGGATCGCCCTTGCGCTGGGGGATCGTCACCGGGGTGATTTCCTCGGCGAGGCGGCCCGACTCCATCGCGGCGTGGGTGCGCTTCTGGCTGCGCAGGGCGAAGGCGTCCTGGTCGTCGCGGGAGACGCCGTAGTCCTCGGCGACGTTCTCGGCGGTCTCCGGCATGGAGTGGGTGCCGAACTGCTCCTCCATCAGGCGGTTGACGAAGCGCCAGCCGATGGTGGTGTCGTAGATGTCGGCGTGCCGGGAGAAGGCCTTCTCGGCCTTGCCCATGACGAACGGCGCCCGGGACATGCTCTCGACGCCGCCGGCGATCATCAGCTCCGCCTCCCCGGCGCGCACGGCGCGGGCGGCGGTGCCGACGGCATCCAGGCTGGAGCCGCACAGGCGGTTGACGGTGCTCCCGGGGACGTCCTCGGGCAGGCCTGCGAGGAGGGCGGCCATGCGTGCGACGTTGCGGTTGTCCTCGCCGGCCTGGTTGGCGCAGCCGAGGATGACATCCTCCACCGCCGCCCAGTCGACGTCCGGGTTGCGCGCCATCAGCGCCTTCAGCGGCACGGTGGCCAGGTCATCCGCGCGCACCGCCGCCAGCGCGCCGCCGTAGCGGCCGAAGGGCGTGCGCACGCCGTCGCAGATATACGCTTGAGTCATTCCTTCACCTCCAGCCCGGGCACGATCCGGCCCCGGGTCTGATAGGACTTGCCGCGGAACAGCGCGACCACGCGGCCGTCCTGGTTCTCCACCCGGATGTCGTAGACCCCGGTGCGCCCGCCGCGGCTGCGTTCCTCGCCGATTGCGGTGAGGTGGTCGCCGCGCTTCGCCGGCGCCAGGTAGTCGATGGACGCACCCTGGGCGACGGTGATGAGGTTGTTGTAGTTGCACGCGAAGGCGAACGCCGAGTCCGCCAGCGTGAAGATGAACCCGCCGTGGCAGTTGTCGTGGCCGTTGGCCATGTCGTCGCGCACGGTCATCGACAGCCGGGAATACCCGGGGCTCACGGCCTCGAGCGTCATTCCCAGACCGCGCGAGGCGGTATCGTCGTCCCACATGGCCCGGGCGCAGCGCTCGGCCATCTCCTGCGCCGAGACGGTCTCGACGGTCGCTTCATCACTCATGGAATCCGGCTCCTGCATAGACCTTTCGCCACAGCAGCGGCGAGACACGGTAGCGATCCAGGCCGTAGACCACCGCGAGGCTGTCCAGCACCTGGCAGACCTCGGGCAGGCCGATGGCCTCCGCCCAGGCCAGCGGCCCGCGCGGGTAGTTCACGCCCCCCTTCATGGCGGTGTCGCAGCCCGCGGCGTCGCACACCCCCTGGTTCACCGCGTCCGCGCCCTCGTTGGCGAGCATGCACACGGTGCGCATCACGATCAGTCCCGGCACGTCGTCGATCACCGAGACCTCCCGGCCGAGGGCCTGGAACAGCCCGGCGGCGCGCTCGACACCGGCGGCGGGGGTCTGGTCCGCGGCGGCGATCACCGCGCGGGCGGCGTCGGCGAAGTCCAGCGCCAGGTCGAAGACCACCAGCTCCTCGAGGTCCTCCTCGAACGCCCGCTCCGTGGCCAGCCGGCCGTCGGTGAGGGCGAGGGTGGTGGGGCCGACGTGGAGGTAGCCGTCCTCGCCGTCCTGGCGCTCGACCGCGATACCCGCGGCCTCGATCGCCTCCACCAGCGGCTCGGCGACACCCATGTCGCCCTCGACGACCACCCGCTCCGGGCGCGGGGCGGCCGGAGCGGCGGCGGGGACGGGGTTGTCCGCACCCTCGCGGTAGTCGTAGAAACCGCGCCCGGACTTGCGCCCGAGCAGCCCGCCCTCGACGTACTCGCGCTGCAGCAGCGAGGGCAGGAAGCGCGGGTCCTGGTAGTAGGCGTTGAACACCGAGTTGGTGACCGCGAAGTTCACGTCCTGGCCGATCAGGTCCATGAGCTCGAACGGCCCCATACGGAAGCCCCCCGAGCCCTTGAGCGCGGCGTCGATGGTGGCGACGTCCGCGCCGCCCTCCTCGAGCACCCGCAGCGCCTCGGCGTAGAAGGGCCGGGCGACGCGGTTGACGATGAACCCGGGCGTGGAGCGGGCGTGCACCGGGTGCTTGCCCCAGGCGGCGGCGGTCGCGTGCACCGTCTCCGCCACCGCGCGGTCGGTGGCGATGCCGCTGATGACCTCGACGAGCCTGAGGATCGGCGCCGGGTTGAAGAAGTGCATGCCCACCAGGCGTTCGGGGCGCCGGAGCCCGGCGCCGATGGCGGTCACGGAGATCGAGGAGGTGTTGGTGGCGAGGATGACGTCCTCACCGCAGATGGTCTCGATCTCGCCGAACACCGTCTGCTTGATATTGATGTCCTCGACGATGGCCTCGATCACCAGGCCCGCCGGCGCGAGTCCGGCGGTGGTATCCACCGGCGTGATCCGCGCGCAGATGGCGTCCACCTGCTCGGCGCTCATGCGCCCGCGCTCGACCAGGCGCTGCATGCCCGAGCGCGTGCGCTCGATGCCCTTGGCGGCGGCGCCCTCGACGGCGTCGAACAGCAGCACGGGGTGGCCGGCGGTGGCGGCCACCTGGGCGATGCCGGCACCCATGGTGCCCGCGCCGATGACGCCGATGACGGTGTCGGTGCTCAGTGCGCTCATGCTCATTTCCCCTGGAACTGCGGGTCGCGCTTGTCCATGAAGGCGGCCACGCCCTCGCGGTAGTCGTCGGTGCGTCCGGCGGCGCGCTGGAGGTCACGCTCGAGGTCGAGCTGCTGGTCCAGGTCGTTGTGCCAGGAGGCGTTGATCGCGCGCTTGATCAGCGACAGGCCCTTGGTGGGCTGGCCTGCGAGGTGGCGGGCGAGGGCGTCGGCCTCAGCGGCGAGCTGCTCGTCGTCGACCACCCGCCAGATCATGCCCCAGGCCTCGGCCTGGTCGGCGGAGAGCTTGTCGCCGAGCATCGCCAGGCCCATGGCGCGGGCGTGGCCCACCAGTCGCGGCAGGTGCCAGGTGCCGCCGGAGTCCGGTAGCAGGCCGATCCTGCAGAACGCCTGGATGAAGCTCGCCGAACGCGCGGCGAGGACGATGTCGCAGGCGAGCGCGAGGTTCGCGCCGGCGCCGGCGGCGACGCCGTTGACCGCGCAGATCACCGGCATCTCCAGGGCGCGGAGCTTGCGGATCAGCGGGTTGTAGTTCTTCTCGATGGACTCGCCGAGGTCCGGGGCGTCGCCGCCCGGGGCAACGTTGCGGTCGGAGAGGTCCTGGCCGGCGCAGAAGCCGCGGCCGCTGCCGGTGATCAGCAGGCAGCGCACGCCCTCGTCACGCTCGGCGGACTTGATCGCCGCGCGGACCTCCTCGTGCATCTGTGCGTTGAAGCTGTTCAGCGCCTTGGGCCGGTTGAGGGTCAGCGTGGCGACCCCGGCCTCGACGGCGTATTCGATGGTCTCGTAGCTCATGGCGGTCTACCGTCCCTTGAACTCGGGCTTGCGCTTTTCCATGAAGGCGCTGAGGCCTTCCTGGCGATCTTCGGTGGCGGCGAGGATGGTGAACGCCTGGCGCTCCAGGCGCAGGCCGGCGCCGAGGCCGGTGTCAAAGGCCTTGAGCAGCACGTCCTTCGCCTGGCGGACCGCTATGGGCGGTTTGGCGGCAATGGTGGCGGCCAGCGCCTGGGCGCGCTCGATGGTGGCCTCGCGGGGCGTGATTTCGGCGATCAGCCCGCTGGTCAGCGCGGTGCGGGCGTCGATCCATTCCCCGGCGAGTACCATCTTCATCGCCAGCGGCTTGCCTACGGTACGGATCAGGCGCTGGGTGCCGCCGGCGCCGGGCAGGATGCCGAGATTGATCTCCGGCTGGCCGAACTGGGCGTCGTCGGCGGCTATAATGATGTCCGCGTGCATGGCGAGTTCACAGCCACCCCCGAGCGCGTAGCCGTTGACCGCGGCGACGATGGGCTTGGGGAAGTCGGCGATGCGTTGCCAGTAGCCGGGGCGGGCGTCCTCGACCACGCCCTTGAGATCCAGGGAGGCGAGCTCGCCGATGTCGGCGCCGGCGGCGAAGACCTTCTCCCCGCCGGTGAGCACGACCGCGCGGACGGCGTCGTCGTTCGCGGCGGCGTCCAGGGTCTCGGCGATCTCGCGGAGAAGATTGGTGCGCAGGGCGTTGCGCGCCTTGGGTCGGTTCAGGGTGATCTGCAGGACATGATCCGTCGCGTGCGCCACGACGATGTCCTCGAAGTCGGCCATGTCTGCCCCTCCTCCTGCAAACGGGTTGTCGGCGCCGTGGCGGGTCGGAGGAACACGGCCTGAGTCTTTTCCGGCCGGTATTCGGTATCGCGTCCCGCAGCCCCGTACGGGGGTGCCTCGTTCCCGCCGGCATCCCCGTCATGACGCGCCTTGCGGCGGGTTTCGGGCGCCGGTTCAGGTCGCCGAACAATACAGCAACGGTTTAATAGGATACAAGAATTTCATTGACAGAGGTCAAATACGTATCAAAATACGGGCGACCTTAAGGCATCGTCCGCGCCCGTCCCCGCGCCGTAGCCGGCACGCGGCGCCGACGAGAAGTATGGACCAGGCCCGTTGGTGAATCATCGGCGGGCGGCACCCCAGGAGGCGAGATGGCACAGGATTTCTACGCGAAGCACCAGCAGACGCTGGACAAGGCGATCGAGGTCACGCGCACGCGGGAGTTCTGGAGCCCGTACCCGGAGATGCCGAGCGGCAAGATCTACGGCGAGAACGCCGCGTCCGAGGGCGAGGCGGCGTTCAAGGCGCGGCTGAACCGGCCGTTCGAGCTGGAGATGCCGGGGATCGAGGGCGAGATCGGCGAGGAGCACTCCCCCTACGGCTTCGACCTCGGTATCCGCTATCCCCGGGTCGACATTGACACCCTGATCCCCGCCATGCAGTCCTCGCTCAAGGCCTGGCGCGACGCCGGCCCGGAGCAGCGTGCGGGCGTGTGCGCGGAGATCCTGGAGCGTCTGAACCGGCGCAGCTTCGAGATGGGCCACGCGGTGATGCATACCACCGGGCAGGCCTTCATGATGGCCTTCCAGGCCGGCGGCACCCACGCCCAGGACCGCGGTCTGGAGGCGGTGGCGTACGCGCTCGAGGCCCAGACCCGCACTGCCAGCGACGCGCGCTGGGTCAAGCCCCAGGGCAAGCGTGACCCGCTGGAGATGGACAAGCACTTCCGCGTCATCCCGCGCGGGCTCGCGCTGATGATCGGCGTGTCCACATTCCCGACCTGGAACGGTTACCCGGGCCTGTTCGCGAGCCTCGCCACCGGCAACCCGGTGATCGTCAAGCCGCACCCGCACACGGTGCTGCCGCTTGCGATCACCGTTGAGGTCTGCCAGCAGGTGTTGCGCGAGGCGGGCTTCGACCCGTGGCTCGTCTCCATGGTGGTGGATACCCGCGAGGCGCCGGTGACCAAGGAGCTGGCGCTGCGCGAGGAGATCGGCGTGATCGACTTCACCGGCAGCTCCGAGTTCGGCGAGTGGCTGGAGCGCAACTGCCACCACGCGCAGGTCTACACCGAGAAGGCCGGCGTGAACTCGATCGTCATCGACTCCACGGACAACCTCAAGGGCATGGTGCAGAACCTCGCGTTCTCGCTGTCGTTGTACTCCGGGCAGATGTGCACCACGCCGCAGGACATCTTTGTGCCGCGGGACGGTATCGAGACCGACCAGGGGCACCTGTCCTTCGACGAGGTGGCTAGCGCCATCGCCGAGGGCGTGCGCAAGTTCCTCTCGGACAACGACCGGGCCACCGCGGTGCTCGGCGCCATCCAGGCACCGGTGACGGCGGACCGCATCGAGGAGTCCACCAGCCTCGGCGAGGTGGTGCTCGCCTCCGAGGCCCGCGAGCACCCCGAGTTCGAGAATGCGCGGGTACGCACGCCGCTTATCCTCAAGGTGGACAGCGCCGACGAGGACACCTACGGCCGCGAGCTCTTCGGGCCGATCGCCATGGTCATCGCGACCGACGGCACCGATGACAGCATCGACCGGGCGCGCCGCCTCGCGAAGTCCAGGGGGGCGATCACCTGGGGCGTGTATGCCAGCGACGAGGTCGTGCTGGAGCGCATGGAGGCGGCGGCGCTGGACGCCGGCGTGTCGCTGTCCGTGAACCTCACCGGCGGTGTCTACGTCAACCAGACCGCGGCCTTCAGCGACTACCACGCCACCGGCGCCAACCCGGCGGCGAATGCCTGCCTGTGCGACAGCGCGTTCGTGGCCAACCGCTTCCGCGTGGTGGAGACGCGGCGGCACGCGGCGTAAGCTAACGTCGCCGCACCGCCCGACCGGGGGCGGGGTGGCTTACCGGTGGCGGCGTTTCGGTGGCCGGGGAGGGGCGCCGACACGCCTGCCGGGAGGCAGTCACGGCGTCTCCGGGACCGGCAGGCCATCCTCCCGCCCCGGCTGATGCGTGCCCCGCGGCGAGTGATCCAGGAGGAGAGCCCATGCCCTGTTACGCCATCGACGGGATCCGCCCCGTCGTCCACCCGGACGCCTACGTCCATCCCTCCGCCGTGCTCATCGGCGACGTCATCGTCGGTCCCGGTGTCTACGTCGGCCCGTGTGCCTCGCTGCGTGGCGACTTCGGCCGCCTGATCCTGGAGGAGGGCAGCAACCTCCAGGACACCTGCGTGATGCACGGCTTCCCCGGTACCGACACCGTCGTCGAGCCGGACGGGCATATCGGCCACGGTGCGGTGCTCCACGGCTGTCGCGTGCGCGAGAACGCCATGGTCGGGATGAACGCCGTGGTCATGGACAACGCCGTGGTGGGCGAGTCCACCATCGTCGCGGCCTCCGCGTTCGTGCGCGCCGACGTGGAGCTGCCGGCGCGCAGCCTGGTCGTCGGGGTCCCCGCCAGGGTCCTGCGTGAGCTCACCGACGACGAGGTCGAGTGGAAGCGCGAGGGCACCCGGACCTACCAGAACCTGACCCTGCGCTCGGCGGGCAGTATGGTGGAGGTCACGCCGCAGGCGGAGATGGAGCCGGACCGTCCGCGCATGGACGTCGGCGACGTCGAGCCGCTGTACCAGCGGCGCCGGCGCGGGTCCTGAACGTCACCGCGGGCACGCCCTCCGGGGCGCCGCCGGCGCAGACCGCGCCCGTACCCCGGATCACCAGAGCCTGAATACAGGAGGCGAAGACAGCCCCATGAGCTACCAGTACATCACCACCGAGACCCGCGGCCGCGTCGGCATCGTCACCCTCGACCGGCCCAAGGCCATGAACGCCCTCTCCGATGCCCTCATGCACGAGGTCGGGCAGGCGCTCGCCGCCTTCGACGCGGACGACGCCATCGGCGCGGTGGTCCTCACCGGCAGCGAGAAGGCCTTCGCCGCCGGCGCGGACATCAAGGACATGGCGAGCTCCGACTTCGTCGACCTCTTCCGCCGGGACTTCCCCGGCACCGACGGCTGGAGTGCGCCGGATCGCTTCCGCAAGCCGCTGATCGCCGCCGTCGCCGGCTATGCACTGGGTGGCGGCTGCGAGCTGGCGATGGCCTGCGACTTCATCATCGCAGCGGACAACGCCCAGTTCGGTCAGCCGGAGATAAAGATCGGCGCGATGCCCGGCGCCGGCGGCACCCAGCGCCTGACCCGCGCCGTGGGCAAGGCCAAGGCCATGGAGATGTGCCTGACCGGCCGCAACATGGACGCCGAGGAGGCCGAGCGCGCCGGCCTGGTGGCCCGCATCGTCCCGGCCGAGCAGCTCCTCGAGGATGCCGTGCGCACCGCGGCGAAGATCGCCGGCCACTCCCTGCCGTCGACCATGCTGGTGAAGGAGTCCGTCAACCAGGCCTTCGAGACCCCGCTTCGCGACGGTCTGCGCCAGGAGCGCCGCCTCTTCCAGGCGACCTTCGCCACGGAGGATCAGAAGGAAGGCATGGCCGCGTTCGTGGAGAAGCGCAAGCCGGACTTCAAGCACCGGTGATCCGGATGCGGCGATCACGGAGACCGGACCCGCGTCGCGTCGGGCCTGGTCTCCGTGGTGCGTCGAGGTAGGTCGCGCCGGCCTTTCGTGCAAGGATGGGTCGCTCATCGCCAGCCGGCGCCGACGACCTGGAGTGACATGACACAGCCGGACAACCGATTCCCCGATACCGACCGCAACGGCCTCTACCGGGCCATTCGCGAGCGCCGGGACGTGCGCTCGCAGTTCCTGCCCGATCCGGTCCCGCCGGAGGTGCTGGCGCGTCTGCTGCAGGCGGCGCACCATGCGCCGTCGGTGGGCTTCATGCAGCCCTGGGACTTCATCGTCATCGAGAGCACGGCGGTACGGCAGGCCGTGCGCGGGATCTTCGAGCGGGAGAACGAGCGGGCTGCCGCGCAGTACGGCGGTGAACGTGCCGGGCTCTACCGCAGCCTCAAGCTCGAGGGCATCCTGGAAAGCCCGCTCAACCTCTGCGTGACCTGCGACCGATCTCGCGGCGGGACCAACGTGCTCGGGCGCAACACGATCCTGGAGACGGATCTGTTCAGCGCCTGCCTGGCCGTGCAGAACCTCTGGCTTGCCGCCAGGGCGGAAGGCATTGGCGTCGGCTGGGTGAGCATCCTTGATCAGGGGGAGCTGGCCGGAACGCTGGGGCTGCCCGAAGCGGTCTATCCGCTGGCCTATCTCTGCGTGGGCTACGTGAGCGAGTTCCTGACCCGGCCGGAGCTGGAGAGCCGCGGCTGGCGCTCGCGGTTGCCGCTGGACGAGCTCGTGCACACCGACGTCTGGGGGCAGCCGCTGCCGGTCGGGCCGCTGGCATCGGCGCTGCGGGACCCCGATCCCTTCGGGGGATAGCCCGTCCGCGTGCCTATCCCGGGGACCGGGTCCGCCGAGACATACGCAGACACGTTTTGTTAATAAGAATATTTCGCGTTCGCGTTTTAGGGGGTATGGTGGGGCGATCTCTCAGCAACAGCCTTCCAGGAGGTCGACCCATGCACCACCCTCGAGCCCTCTTAGCCCTGATACTGCTGCTGGCGGCGCCGGCGGCCTTCGCGGCGCAGTGCGAGGTCACCGTCGAGGCCAACGACGCCATGCAGTACGACACCGACCGCATCGAGGTCAGTCAGTCCTGCGAGACGTTCACCGTGACCCTCGAGCACGTCGGCCAGCTGCCCCGCGCGGCGATGGGTCACGACTGGGTCCTCAGCACCACCGCGGACAAGCAGGGCGTGGTCAATGACGGCATCGCCGCGGGCATCGACAAGGGTTACGTGAAGCCCGACGACGAGCGGGTCATCGCCGCCACGGACCTCATCGGCGGTGGCGAGCAGACGACGGTGACCTTCGATCCCTCCGAGCTGGAGGAGGGCGGGGATTACAGCTTCTACTGCACCTTCCCCGGCCACGCGTCGGTGATGACCGGCAAGCTCGTGGTCACGGACTGACCCGCTCCCCAGGCCGGCGGCGGTGCCCGGGGCGCGCCGCCGGCGCCCCTCCCGACCCCGGAGGCCCGCCGGGGTGCCGGGTTCCTCCCGGCGATGTCCGCGGGGGCGCCCTTCGCGCGGACCGGTGGCTGTTCGGGTGCCGTGGCCTCGACCACCTGCCCGGGGCCGGGGGCCAGGGCGGACCCGACGTGGCGATTGATATCCATCAATACGTGGAATGGTTCTAAGTTGCAGCATGGGGATCGCCACGGATTCGGCCATTGCCATTCCTCTCTCCCACTTCAGGAGGTTCCCATGCGTTATTCCTGTCTTCTCGTCGCCCTGGTGCTGTTCTCCGCCGCGCCGGCGAGCTTCGCTGCCAACTGCACCGCCACGGTGGAAGCGAACGACGCCATGCAGTTCAGCACCGAGCATATCGAGGTCAGCCAGTCCTGCGAGACGTTCAAGGTCGTGCTCAAGCACGTGGGCGACCTCTCGCTCCAGGCCATGGGCCACGACTGGGTCCTCAGCGAGACCAACGACATGTGGGACGTGGTGAACGCGGGCAATACCGCCGGCGTGGACAACGGCTACGTGAAGCCCGGCGACGAGCGCGTGATCGCCGCGACGGACCTTATCGGCGGTGGCGAGCAAACCTCGACGACCTTCGACCCCTCGAAGCTGGAGAAGGGCGGGAATTACAGCTTCTACTGCACCTTCCCCGGTCATGCCTCGCAGATGAAGGGCGAGCTCGTCGTCGTGGAGTGACGGCGCCGGCGGTGGGGCCGTTGCCGGCCCCGCCCGCCACTGGTGCTAGCGCGAGCCCTCGCCCATGGCAAGGAACGAGCGGGCCGCCTCGGCGTTGCCGCCGAGCTCGCGGAAGCTGCTGAGGGCGCCGAGCAGGGCCGAAGACTCGTAGGGGACGAGCACGCGGTCGCCCTCCTTGGCGATATCCGGGAGCTTCTTGAGGTACTCCAGCCCCAGCAGGTAGCCGATGATGGTGTCCATGCCGGCGGCGTCGCCGGTGGCCTCGGTCAGCCGGGTGATCGCCTTGCTCTCGCCCTCTGCGCGCAGAATGGCCGCCTCCCGGTCGCCCTCGGCGGTGAGCACGGCGGCGCGCTTCTCGCCCTCGGCGCGGGCGATCTCCGCTTCCTTCTGGCCGTTGGCCTCGGTGACCGTGGCGCGGCGCTTGCGCTCGGCGGCCATCTGGAGTCGCATCGCCTCCTCGACCTCCGTGGGCATCGCGATATCCTGGATCTCCACGCGGTTGACCTTCACGCCCCACTTGTCGCCGACCTCGTCCATGGTGGTCTGCAGCGCGTTGTTAACCTCGTCCCGGCTCTCGAAGAGCTTGTCCAGCTCCATCTTGCCGATCTCCGAGCGCAGGGACGTCTTGGCGAGCACCTCCACCGCCTGGATGAAGTTCTCCACCTCGTAGACGGCCATCTTCGGGTCCAGGATCTGGAAGTACAGTGCGCCGTTGACGGTGACGGTCACGTTGTCCCGGGTGACCACGTTCTGGCCGGGAAAATCCAGCACCGTCTCGCGGCGGTCGATGCGTGTGACCCGCTCGACGAAGGCGGTCATCTCCCCGCCTTTCTCGCGATAGCGGCGCACGGTGATCGCCCGCGGGCGGTCGATGAAGGGGATGACCCAGTTGATACCCGGAGTCAGCGTCTTGCTGTAGGAACCCAGCCGTTCCATCACCACGGCCTCGCTCTGCTGAACGAGCATGATGCCCTTGATGATGACGGCGATGGCGACGGCGGCCAGGATGCCCGCGATGGTCAGGCCCATGGTTGTGAGTCTCCTCGTCTCTGCGGGGGGCGGTGTGGCGTCGGCGTCAGTCCGCCGGCGCCACGATGGCGGTGATGCCCTCGATGCGCAGCACGCGGACACGGCTGTCCGCCGGTGGGATGCTGCCGTCCTCGAAGCGCACGGGCAGGGCGTCATGACGCAGGTGGATCACCGCGCGGCCGTTTCGGACGATCACGGTGCAGATCCGGCCGGCCTCGCCGCCTTCGCCGGCGACGGCGTACCGGACACGCTCGCGCCGGCGGCGGACGCGCCGGATGACCAGCGGCGTTAGCGCCATGTCGACCACCGCGGCGGTAATAATCTGGACGGTCAGGGGAAAGCCGGTGAATCCGGCGACCAGGCCCCCGACCGCGAGGCCGGCAGCCAGCGCCAGGAAGAACAGCTCACCGCCGGCGAGGAGCTCGAGCAGCAGGGCGGCGAGGGCGGCGATCAGCCACAGGTGCCAGGCGGCGAACTCGAGGCCCATGAAATCTCCCTGTCGTGAGCGTGGGTCTGGCCTGGTTGCATCGTTTGGCCCCGTGCCGGCAGTGGCCTCCGCAGGGACATGGCCGGGGCGGCCCGGGTCCGCACAGCATAGCGGGAAGCCGTTCGTATGCATACCAGGGTCGGGAGGGGGCGCAGCGGTCGGTGGATGCCCGCCCGGTGCCCGTCGGTAGGGGGTGAACGGCAGATGGGGGTGCCCCCATCCGCCGTTCACCGCATGGCGGTGCGGGTCAGCCCTGCCACTCGGCTGCGGCCTTGTCGAAGGTCTCGGTCATGTGACCGGTGGGCTGGCCGAGGAGGCTCGCGACTACGATGGCCACCGCGCAGAGCACGAAGCCCGGCAGGATCTCGTACATCTCGAAGATGCCGCCGGAGAGCTGTTTCCAGACCACCACGGTCACGGCACCCACAATGATGCCCGCCAGGGCGCCGTTGCGCGTCATCCGCCGCCAGAACAGCGAGCCGATGATCACCGGGCCGAAGGCCGCGCCGAAGCCGCCCCAGGCGTAGGAGACGAGCCCCAGCACCTTGCTGTCCGGGTTGCCGGCGATGATCAGAGCGATCAGCGCGATGCCCGCCACCGCGAGGCGTCCCACCCAGACGAGCTCGTTCTGCGTGGCGTTGGGCCGGACGAACGGCTTGTAGATGTCCTCCGCGAGGGCGCTGGAGGAGACCAGCAGCTGGGAGTCGATGGTGGACATCACCGCCGCGAGGATGGCGGCGAGCAGAACGCCGGCGATCCACGGGTTGGCGAGCGTGGTGGAGAGCAGGATGAACACCTTCTCACTGTCCTGGAGCGGGTTGTCGGCGAAATAGGCGTAGCCCACGTAGCCCGTGAAGATGGCGCCGAACAGTCCGAGCACCATCCAGGCGATGCCGATCAGCCGCGCGGTGGGCACGTCGTGATGGCTGCGGATCGCCATGAACCGCACGATGATGTGCGGCTGGCCGAAGTAGCCGAGCCCCCAGGCCATGAGCGAGACGATGCTGAACAGGGTCATGCCGCTCAGGGCATCGTTGAAGCTCGGGTCCATGCTGCCGACCTGGGAGACCGTGGACCCCCAGCCGCCCATCGCCTGGATGCCGACCAGGGGCACGATGACCAGGGCCAGGAACATCAGGATGCCCTGGATGAAGTCGGTCCACGAGACGGCCAGGAAACCCCCGAGGAAGGTGTAGGAGATGATCACCAGGCCGCCGATCCACAGCGAAGCGGTGTAGGACAGCCCGAAGCTCGCCTCGAACAGCTTCGCCCCGGCCACCAGCCCGGAGGAGGTGTAGAAGGCGAAGAACAGCAGGATGACCGCCGCCGAGATCACCCGCAGGATCTTGCTGGTGTCGTCGAAGCGCCGCTCCAGGTAGTCGGGCACGGTGATGGCGTCGTCCGCGACCTCCGTATAGACGCGCAGCCGCCGGGCAACGAACTGCCAGTTCAGGTAGGCGCCGATGGTCAGGCCGATGGCGATCCAGATCTGGTTCATGCCCGAGGCGTACATCGCACCGGGCAGGCCGAGCAGCAGCCAGCCGCTCATGTCCGAGGCGCCGGCGGACAGGGCCGCCACGCCGGCGTTGAGGCTGCGTCCGCCGAGGACGTAGTCGGACATGTTGCTGGTCAGGCGGTAGGCGGCGATGCCGATGGCCATCATCGCCACCAGGTAGACCACGAACGTGGTCACCGTCGGGAGATTCATCGTGACTTCCATCGCCTCGCCTCCTCTAGCCCCGGCGTGCACCGAGCCAGGTGATGACGGACAGCGCCACGCACAGCGGCATGGGCACGAGCAGCCAGAACCAGGTGGCCGTGGTCAGTGCGTCTTCCATGGGGATCCCCTTTTGCTCGTTGTCGCGTCTCTCGTGTGGGTGGTTACTCGTTGAAGCGCTGCGGTTCGGGCAGCAGCAGGTTCTCGCCGGATTCCCCGGTGCCCTCGTCCTCCAGCGACATCAGCGAGGCGTTGCCGCCGGCGGCGGTGGTGTCGATGGATAGCGCCCGCTCAGTGGCGAAGCGGTAGAGGTAGCGCGGGCCGCCGGCCTTCGGGCCGGTGCCGGAGAGCCCCTCGCCGCCGAACGGGTGCACGCCGACCACCGCGCCGATCATGTTGCGGTTCACGTAGGCGTTGCCCACCTTCATCCGCGAGACCACGCGGTTCACCGTGGTGTCGATGCGGCTGTGGATGCCGAAGGTGAGCCCGTAGCCCATGGCGTTGACCTCGTCGACGACGCGGTCGATGTCCCGGGCGCGGAAGCGGACCACGTGCAGGATCGGGCCGAACTTCTCCTCGCCGAGCTGCTCGATGCTCTCGAGCTGGTAGGCCTGGGCGGGGAAGAATGTGCCGCTGCCGCCGTTGACGGGGAGCTCGCAGCGGTGCAGCAGGGTCGCCTCCTTCTCCATGCGCTCCGCGTGCTCGCTCAGCATCCGCCGGGCGTCCTCGTCGATCACCGGGGTGACATCGGTGGCGAGCGACCACGGGTCGCCGATGCTGAGCTCCGCCATGGCGCCGCGCAGCATCACCAGCAGCTTGTCGGCGATGTCCTCCTGCACGTAGAGCACCCGCAGCGCGGAGCAGCGCTGGCCGGCGCTCTGGAAGCTCGATTTGAGCACGTCCGCGACGACCTGCTCCGGCAGCGCCGAGGAGTCCACGATCATCGCGTTCTGGCCACCGGTCTCGGCGATCAGCGGCAGGATCGGCCCGTCGCGCTGGGCCAGGGTCTGGTTGATACCGCGGGCGGTGGGCACGGAGCCGGTGAAGGCCACGCCGGAGATGCGCGGATCCGCCACCAGCGGCGCGCCCACGGTGGGGCCGTCGCCGGGCAGCAGCTGGAGCACGTCGCCGGGGATGCCGGCGCGGTGGAGCAGGCTGACGGCGTAGTGGCCGATCAGGCTGGTCTGCTCCGCGGGCTTGGCGATCACCGCGTTGCCGGCCGCCAGGGCGGCGGTCACCTGGCCGGTGAAGATCGCCAGCGGGAAGTTCCACGGGCTGATGCACACGAACACGCCGCGGCCGCGCAGCTCGATGGTGTTGCGTTCGCCGGTGGGGCCGGGCAGGGGCATGGGACCGTCGAACTCCCGCCGGGCCTGGGCTGCGTAGTAGCGGCAGAAGTCCACCGCCTCGCGCACCTCGGCGATGCCGTCGGGGATGTGCTTGCCCGCCTCACGGGCGCACAGGGCGATCAGCGTGGGCATCTCGGCCTCGAGGAGGTCCGCGTAGCGCTCGATGCAGGCGGCGCGCTCGCTCGCCGGGGTGCGGTCCCAGTCGTCGAAGGCGCGCTGGGCGCGGGCGATGGCGTCCTCCACGTCCTGGGGCGTGGCCCAGGTGATCTGGCCGACCACGCGGGTGCGGTCCGCCGGGGCGCGTACCGCCTCGCCCTCGCCGAGCCGGGTGCTGCCGCCGATGATCGGGCCACCCTGCCAGTCCATCGCGTCGGCGCGCTGCATGCCCTCGTGCAGCCAGTTCAGGTGGGTGATGTCGCTGATGTCCACGCCCATGGAGTTGCGCCGCTCCGGCCCGTAGATGTCCGCGGGCAGGGGGATCCGCGGGTGCGGGATCGTATGGTGACGACGGACCTGGGCGATGGGGTCGGCGATGATCTCGTCCACCGGGGTCTTCTCGTCGACGATGCGGTTGACGAAGGAGCTGTTCGCGCCGTTCTCCAGCAGCCGGCGCACCAGGTAGGCAAGCAGGTCCTCGTGGCTGCCCACCGGGGCGTAGATGCGGCAGGGCAGGTCTAGGTTGTCCTCGCCGACGATCTGGTCGTAGAGCGCCTCGCCCATGCCATGCAGGCGCTGGAACTCGAAGTCGCGGTTATCGCCGGCCACCTCCAGCACGTAGGCGAGGGTGTGGGCGTTGTGGGTGGCGAACTGCGGGTAGAACGCCTCGCGGTCGGCGAGCATCTTGCGCGCGCAGGCCAGGTAGGCGACGTCGGTGTTCGCCTTGCGGGTGAACACCGGGTAGCCGTCGAGGCCCTGTTCCTGGGCGATCTTGATCTCGGTGTCCCAGTATGCGCCCTTGACCAGCCGCACCATGAAGCGCCGGCCGTGGCGCCGTGCCAGGTCGGCGAGCCAGTCCAGCAGCGGGAAGGCGCGCTTCTGGTAGGCCTGCACGGCGAGGCCGAGGCCCTGCCAGTCGCCCAGCTCCGGGTCCGAGGAGACCATCTCGATGATCTCCATGGACAGGTCCAGGCGCGCGGCCTCTTCGGCGTCGATGGTGAGGTTGATGTCGTGGTGGGCGGCCAGCCGGCAGAGGTCGCGCAGCCGTGGCAGCAGCTCCTCCATGACGCGGCGGCGGTGGCTGAGCTCGTAGCGCGCGTGCAGCGCGGAGAGCTTCACCGACACCCCGGGGGAGTCGTACGGACCGCGGTCGCCGGCGACGGCGCCGATCGCCTCGATGGCCTGGCGGTAGTCCTCGAAGTAGCGCAGGGCGTCCGCCTCGGTGCGGGCGGCCTCGCCGAGCATGTCGTAGGAGTAGCGGTAGCCCTCCTTCTCCAGGGGGCGGGCGCGCTTGAGCGCTTCGTTGATGGTGCGGCCCATCACGAACTGCCGGCCCATGATGCGCATGGCCTGGCGCACCGCCTGGCGGATCACGGGCTCGCCGCTGCGCCGGACCATCCGGTGCATGATGGTGCGGAAGTTGCGCTCCGGGTTGTCCTGGCTCTTGAGCACGCGGCCGGTGAGCATCAGGCCCCAGGTCGAGGCGTTGACGAACCACGAGGTGCTCGCGCCGAGGTGCGATTCCCAGTTGGAGCCGCCGATCTTGTCCTCGATGAGCTTGTCGACCGTCTCCGCGTCCGGCACCCGCAGCATCGCCTCGGCCAGGCACATGAGCACGACCCCCTCCTGGCTGGAGAGCTCGTATTCGTGCATGAACGCGTCGATACCGCTGTCGCGGCTGTTGCGCCGGACCTCCTGGACCAGGCCCCGGGCGCGTTCGGCGATGCGCTCCTTGGACTCGGCGGGCAGATCCGCGGCGTCCAGCAGCTTGCGCACGTGCGCC
Source organism: Arhodomonas sp. KWT (assembly GCF_010993615.1). Lineage (NCBI taxonomy): Bacteria > Pseudomonadati > Pseudomonadota > Gammaproteobacteria > Chromatiales > Ectothiorhodospiraceae > Arhodomonas > Arhodomonas sp. KWT. The sequence goes on from NZ_WNXE01000001.1 coordinate 141,192, forward strand.
GTCTCGTCACAGCGATAGGCGGAGATGACGGGCTGGTACAGCGGGTGGTCGACAACAGAGGGTTTCTCGAAGTGCATGGGCGCCTCGTTAAGGGTTGATACGGCTCATATCGGTGCTGCGGTCCGGCAGTCCGGGCCGATCGCACCATCCTAGACGTTTTGGCATCGCTATGCCGTGGGGTGACGGCTGGTGCCTCCCACGGCGATTGTCGGGTCCTCCGGCGCGTTCACGCCGTGGAGTCCGGATTGTCCGGTGCGGGCAGCAGCGTCTCCCCGCCGGCCGGCCGGTGCGACTCCACCCGGCAGAGGAGCTCGCCGCGGGAGAGCCGGGCCAGCACCCGGGTGCCGTCGCCCGCCTCGGTGGCGTCACGAAGCGGCACGCCATTTCCGGCATCGGCGACAATGGCGTAGCCGCGCTCCAGGGTTGCCAGGGGGCTGACGGCCTGGAGGGCGTGCATCTGGTGTGTCAGGCCGGTGCGTTTGGCGGCCAGTGTGCGCCGGACACCGTTGCCCAGCCGCCGGGTGAGCTCGTCCACGCGCTCGCGCCGCTCCGGGATCCGCCGGCGCGGATCGTGGGGCGCGAGCCGGCGGGCCAGGCCGGCCAGGTGCTGCCGCCGCGTGGCGATGGCCCGCCGCTGTGCGCCGGCGAGGCGCTGCTCCAGCTCGTCGAGCCGTTGGGCGCGCTCCTGCAGGCGCCGGCCGGGATGCTGCAGGCGCAGCCGGTGGTCCACCCCGGTGAGTGTCGTGCGCCGCCGGTGGAGCACATCGCGCATGGCGGCGATGAGGCGGCGGCGCCGCTCGACGACCGCCTGGCGCAGCGTTGCCGCGTCCGGCGAGAGGAGCTCGGCAGCGGCGGAGGGGGTCGGTGCGCGCTGGTCGGCGACCAGGTCGGAGATGGTGACGTCCACCTCGTGGCCCACGGCGGAGACCACCGGCAGCGGGCAGGCGGCGATCGCGCGGGCGAGGACCTCCTCGTTGAACGCCCAGAGGTCCTCCAGCGAGCCGCCGCCCCGGGTGAGCAGGACCGTGTCGACCTCGCCGCGGCGGCCCGCCTGGGCCAGCCGTGCGGCGATGGCCTCTGCCGCGCCCTCGCCCTGGACCGGTACCGGGTAGACGATGACATGCATGCCGGGGAAGCGCCGCCGGAGCACGTGGAGCACGTCGCGGATCGCCGCGCCGGTCGGCGAGGTGACCACCCCCAGGCGCCGGATCCGCGACGGCAGGGCGCGCTTGCGTTCGGCGGCGAACAGCCCCTCGCGGTCGAGCCGCGCCTTGAGCTGCTCGAAGGCCTGCCGCAGTGCGCCGTCGCCGGCCGGCTCCATGTGCTCGACGATGAGCTGGAACTCGCCGCGGGCGGGATAGAGGCTCACGCGAACGCGTGCGATCACGCGCGTCCCGTCCGCCGGGCGGAAGCGCAGGTGGAGGTTGCGGTTGCGGAACATGGCGCAGCGCACCTGCGCCTCGCTGTCCTTGAGGCTGAAGTAGATGTGGCCGGAGCGTGGACGTGCCAGGTTGGAGACCTCGCCCTCGACCCAGAGCAGGGGGAAGCCGCTCTCCAGCAGCAGCTTCACCTCGCGGTTGAGCCGGGAGACGGTGTAGACGTCCTGTGGCGGCGGCGCGTTGTCGACCATGGGCGGGAAGAATACCAAGGTCGGGGTGTGCCCGGGCAAGCACGGATGATGCTGCACAGCGCAACCGCCGGACCGTCCGGCGGCCGCCGTCAAGGCTGCGTTCAGATGATGCCGGTCTCCAGCCCTGCGGCGAGGCCCTCCGCCAGCTCCTCGACCTGATCGGCGAAGGCCGGGTCCCACGTGCCCTGCAGGATCAGCGGCGGCTGCACCCAGCGCCAGCGCAGGCCGGTGATGATGGTCTCGGCCTGGCGCCGGGTGCCGGTGCCGTCCCGGCCGGCGCGGATGTACAGCGCGCAGGGCAGGCCCTGCTGGCGCTCCAGCACCGGGTAGTAGCAGCGGTCGAAGAAGTCCTTGAGCGCGCCGCTCATGCTGCCGAGGTTCTCGGTGGTGCCGAGCAGGATGGCATCGCAGGCGAGAACGGACTCCGGGCCCGTCTCCAGCGGCGCGGACACCTCGACCTCCACCCCGGATACCTCGGGGCTGCGCGCGCCGCGTTCGGCGGCCTCCAGCAGCGTCCGGGTGTTGGGGGAGGGTGCGTGGGCGACGATCAGCAGGCGGCGGGCCATGATCCCTCCCCTCAGCCCCGGCCGGGGCCCTTCCAGACGCGCAGGTCGCCGATCCATTCGAGTCCCCGGGCGGCTTCGCGCAGCACGGCGGCTGCCTGGTGCAGGTCCTGGCCGTCCGGGAGGTCGTCGACGTACAGCGAGATGTCGATCTCGTTGTCGAGGTAGTGCAGGTCCAGCGCCACGCGGTCCCGCCAGGCGGGTAAACCGGACCAGACCGCCTCCAGCTCGCCCTCCACGTCCCGCCGCAGGGGCAGGCCGGGGCGCAGGCCGTGCTCCGGCTTGGCCTCGTCATCCTGGGGATCGATGTGGAAGGTGACGTCGGTGAGCCGCGGGAATGACTCGCGCAGGCGCCGGGCAACTTCGTTGCCGATCTCGTGGCCCTCGGAGACGGTGACCCTTGCGGGCACGACGATGTGCAGGTCCGCGACGACCTCGCTGCCGAGGGTGCGGGTGCGCAGCTCGTGGACGCCGCGCACGCCCTCGACGGCCTCCGCGACCTCGCGCATGGTCTCCTGCTCGGCCTCCGGCAGTGCCGTGTCCACCAGCTCCTGGCTGGATTCCCACAGCAGCTGGCCACCGATCTGTCCGACCATGATGCCCACCACCGTGGCGGCGACGGCGTCAAGCCAGCCGATCCCGAACTGCGCCCCGATCAGGCCGAGGAGCACGACGACGGTGGAGAGGGCGTCAGAGCGTGAGTGCCAGGCGTTGGCCTCGAGCAACCGCGAGCCGATCCGGCGGGCGACAGCGAGGGTGTAGCGGTAGATCCACTCCTTGGAGACGAGGCCGATCACCGCGACCCCGATCGCCCAGGCGCCGGGGGCGTGCACCGGTGTGCCGTGGACCAGGCGGGAGATGCTCGCCCACGCGATGCCGCCGGCGACGAAGATCAGCACGCTGCCGAGCCACAGTGTCGCGAGGGTCTCGATACGGCCGTGGCCGTAGGGGTGATTGCTGTCCGGCCCGCGCCGGCCGAAGTGGGTGGCGGCGATCACGAACGCATCGGTGAGCACGTCCGAGAACGAGTGAATACCGTCGGCGATCAGTGCAGCGGAGCCCACCAGCGCGCCGGCGACGACCTTGGCAACACCGATGGCCGTGTCGATGCCCGCGCCGAGCAGTGTGACCCGGTGGGCCTCCCGCGTCTCGGCGTCGCGTCGGTTGTCTTGCGTTGCGGCGGTGTCGGTGTCTGACTCGTTCATGGTCCCGTATCGGCGGCTCGTGAATGGGGCGGTGAGGCGCCCGCCGTCCGCGGATGATACTACCAGGGCCGGGGACGGGCGATGCCGTGTGCACCGTCGTCGCGGTGGGGCCGGCGGGCGTCTCTCCGCGCGGGCCGCGCGCGTTTACCGTGACTCGCGCGCGGACTATAATGGCCGGTTATTCATCAATCCCGCCATGACGAGCAGGTGCCCGCCGTATGCGAATCGCCCAGGAAGCCCTGACCTTCGACGACGTCCTCCTCCTTCCGGCCTATTCCGACGTCCTGCCCCGCGACGCCGACCTCGGTTCCAGGCTGACCCGGGGCATCGAGCTCAACATCCCGCTGGTCTCCGCGGCCATGGACACGGTCACCGAGGCCCGCCTCGCGATCGCGCTGGCGGCTCAGGGCGGTGTCGGCATCGTGCACAAGAACATGACCCCCGAGGCCCAGGCCCGGGAGGTCCGCCAGGTCAAGAAGTTCGAGAGCGGCATCATCAAGGAGCCGATCACGGTGCCGCCGGAGACCACCATCGCCGAGGTCCTCGAGATCACCCGCCAGCACGGCATCTCCGGCGTTCCGGTGGTGGATGGCGCCGGCAATCTCACGGGCATCGTGACCAGCCGTGACCTGCGGTTCGAGCGGCGCCTGGACGCACCGGTCACCGAGGCGATGACCGGGCGCGACCGCCTGGTCACCGTGCGCGAGGGGGCCGAGCGCGACGAGATCCTGGAGCTGCTGCACCAGAATCGTATCGAGAAGCTGCTGGTGGTCAACGACGACTTCCAGCTCCGCGGCATGATCACCGTCAAGGATATCCAGAAGTCCCGCGATTACCCGCTCGCCTGCAAGGACGAGCACGGCCGGCTGCGCGTCGGCGCTGCCGTGAGCACCGGTTCCGGCACCGAGGAGCGCGTCGACGCGCTGGTCGAGGCCGGTGCCGACGTGGTGGTGGTGGACACCGCCCACGGCCACAGCCGCGGCGTCGCCGACCGGGTGCGCTGGATCAAGCGGACCTATCCGGACATGCAGGTGATCGCCGGCAACATCGCCACCGCGGACGCCGCCCGCGCGCTCTACGAGGCCGGCGCCGACGCGGTGAAGGTCGGCATCGGACCCGGCTCGATCTGCACCACCCGCGTGATCGCCGGCGTGGGCGTGCCCCAGATCACCGCCATCGCCAACGTCGCCGGCGAGCTTGAGGGCTCGGGGCTGCCGGTGATCGCCGACGGCGGCGTGCGCTACTCCGGGGACATGGCGAAGGCCATCGTCGCCGGCGCCCACGCGGTGATGATGGGCAGCATGTTCGCCGGCACCGAGGAGGCCCCCGGCGAGGTCGAGCTCTACCAGGGCCGCTCGTACAAGTCCTACCGCGGCATGGGCTCCATCGGTGCCATGTCCGGCGCCCAGGGCTCCTCCGACCGCTACTTCCAGGAGGAGGCCGACAGCGTCGAGAAGCTCGTGCCCGAGGGCATCGAGGGGCGCGTGCCCTACAAGGGCAGCCTCACGGCCATCGTCCACCAGCTCATGGGCGGCCTGCGTGCCAGCATGGGCTACTGCGGCTGCGCCACCATCGAGGACTTCCGCACCCGTCCGGAGTTCACGCGCATCACCGGTGCCGGCGTGCGCGAGAGCCACGTCCACGACGTGAACATCATCAAGGAAGCGCCGAACTACCGGGTCGACTGAACCCGGGCGAACGCGCGTGGATCGCCGGACACAGCGGGGGCACCACAGCGGGGGCACGGACGCCGCCGGGCGCCCCCGCTGGTTCCTGCCCGCCATCGTGGCCGCCCAGCTGCTGGCCACGTCCATGTGGTTCGCGCCCAACGCGGTGATGCCGGCACTGCAGGCGCACTGGGACGTCCCCGGCGGTGTGGGCTGGGTCACCGCCGCGGTGCAGCTCGGCTTCATCGCCGGCACCCTCGTCAACGCGCTGCTGGCGGTGGCGGACCGTTTCCACCCCGGCCGGGTTTTCCTGGTCGCGGCGCTGGCCGGTGCCTCTGCCAACGCCGCGGTGATCCCCCTCGCGGACCAGGCCGTCGCCGTCGTGGTGGCCCGGTTCGTCGTCGGGGTGTGCCTCGCCGGGATCTATCCGGTGGGGATGAAGATCGCCGCCGGCTGGTACCGGGAGGGGCTGGGCCGGGCGCTGGGCTTCCTGGTGGGGGCACTGGTGCTCGGCACCGCCTCCGGCCACCTGCTGCGCAGCATCCTGCCGGGCGCCCTGTGGCCGCTGGTGATCGCCGCGACCTCGCTGGCCGGGGTGGTGGCCGGCGCGGTGATGGCCCTGGCCCCGGAGGGGCCGCACCTCGCCCGCAGCGGGCCGGTGCGCTTCGGCGGTGTGTTCCTCGCCTTCCGCTCCCCGGCCTTCCGTGCCTCGGCGTTCGGCTATTTCGGCCACATGTGGGAGCTCTACGCGTTCTGGGCGTTCGCGCCGGTGTGGTTCGCCGCCCACGGCAGCGATCCCCGGGCGATCCCGCTGCTGGCCTTCGGCGTGATCGCCATGGGGGCGCTGGGCTGCGCCGGCGGCGGCCTGCTGGCGCGGCGGTGGGGCAGCGGCCGGGTTGCCTGGGTGCAGCTCCTCGTCTCGGGGGTGTGCTGCGCACTCTCGCCGCTGATCTTCCAGGCCGGACCGACGGCCTTCGTCGGGATCCTGCTGGTCTGGGGGATTGCCGTCGCCGGCGATTCGCCCCAGTTCTCGACGCTGAACGCCGCCAATGCCCCCCGCGAGCTCGTGGGCTCGGCGCTGACGCTGGTGAACTCGGTCGGCTTCGCCATCAGCATCGTCACCCTCGGCCTGCTGGACTGGCTGCAGTTCGTGCTGCCGGCGCGCTACCTGCTCACGCCGCTGGTGATCGGTCCGCTGCTGGGGCTGATCGCCGCGCGGCGGCTGCTGCGCCCGGCGGCCTGAACCCGGGCGTCAGCCGGCGAGCCGCAGGGGCGTGTCTCCCGGCGGCGTGCGGTTGCCGTCGCGGAGATAGTCGAGGATATGGCGTGCGAGCGGGACGCCCGCCGCGTTGAGCCCCTCGTTGCCGAAGAACACGTTGAACTCCAGCACGTAGAAGTGGCCGCCCACGGTGAGCAGGTCGAAGCCCGCGTGATCGATGCCCAGGTGCCGTGCCATGCGCCCGACCAGCGCCACCGCCGCGTCGGGGACGTCGTCGAACACCAGCCGCCCGCCGCGGGCGACGTTGTTGTGGAACGCGCCCTCGGCGCCCTCGCGCCAGTAGGCCGTCACCACCCGGTCGCCGACGTAGACCACGCGCAGGTCGCGCTGCGCCGGCAGGACCTCCTGCACGTAGAGCACGTCGTGCTCCGCCGCCCACGCACGCAGCGCCGCGGCGCTGTCGATCAGCGCCACGCCCCGGCCCATGGAGCTGCGCGGGACCTTCGCCACCAGCGGCAGCCCGAGCACGTCGAGTGCCTGCTCCACGGCGAGGGCGTTCGCCGGGAGGATGAGGGTCTCGGGCACGTGGGCCGGGAAGGCCGCCTGCAGGGCACGGGTCATCTCGATCTTGTCGTGGCCGAGGTGATAGCTCGCCGGACTCGGGAAGATCCGCCGCTGCATCGCGTAGACGAGGGCGTTGACCTGCCAGTACTCGGGGAAGAGGAGCCAGTCGGCGTCGAGGAGCTCGCTGCGGCAGGCGGGGAAGGACTCCGGGCGGAGGTAACGCACGCCGGGCAGGCCCAGGGCGCGGTAGGCGTTGAAGGTGATCAGATTCATGGCTGTCGTATCGTGCGTGACGCCTCTATACGGTATCCTTCGCAATTCGAATTCGCGCGCGAAGTCTACCCCCATTCCCGAGATTCCGGAACAGCCCATGACCCAGGATATCCACGCCCACCGCATCCTCGTACTCGACTTCGGCTCCCAGTACACCCAGCTCATCGCCCGGCGGGTGCGCGAGGCGGGCGTGTACTGCGAAATCCACCCCTGCGACTGCACCGGGGAGGCCGTCCGCGGCTTCGGGGCGAGCGGCGTGATCCTCTCCGGCGGCCCGGAGTCCGTGCACTTCGCCGACACCCCGCGGATCCCCGCGGCGGTCTTCGAGCTCGGGGTGCCGGTGCTCGGTATCTGCTACGGCATGCAGGCCATGGCCGCCCAGCTCGGAGGCGCCGTGGAGCCGTCCTCGCACAAGGAGTTCGGCTACGCGCGGGTACGCGCCCGCGGCCATTCCCGGCTGCTGCGCGATATCGAGGATCACGCGAGCCCCGAGGGCTACGGGCTGCTGGACGTGTGGATGAGTCACGGCGACCGCGTCAGCGCGCTGCCGGAGGGCTTCAAGGTCGTCGCCAGCACCGACAGCGCCCCGATTGCCGGCATGGGCGACGATGAGCGCGGCTACTACGGCGTGCAGTTCCACCCCGAGGTCACCCACACCGCCCAGGGCCAGCGCATCCTCTCGCGCTTCGTCCACGAGATCTGCGGCTGCGCCGGCGACTGGACGGCGGGCAACATCATCGAGGACAACGTCGCCCGTATCCGCGAGCAGGTGGGCGACGAGAACGTCCTGCTCGGGCTCTCCGGCGGCGTCGATTCCTCCGTGGTCGCCGCGCTGCTGCACAAGGCCATCGGCGACCAGCTCACCTGCGTGTTCGTGGACAACGGCCTGCTGCGCCTCGACGAGGGCGAGCAGGTCATGGCCACCTTCGCCCGGCACATGGGCGTGCGCGTGATCCACGTCGACGCCGAGGACCGCTTCCTCGACCGCCTCGCCGGTGTCGACGACCCGGAGGACAAGCGCCGGATCATCGGCAACACCTTCATCGACGTCTTCGACGAGGAGGCGGGCCGGCTCGAGAACGTCCAGTGGCTCGCCCAGGGCACCATCTACCCGGACGTCATCGAGTCCGCCGGCGCGGCCACCGGCAAGGCCCACGTGATCAAGTCCCACCACAACGTGGGCGGGCTGCCGGAGAAGATGAACCTCAAGCTGCTGGAGCCGCTGCGCGAGCTGTTCAAGGACGAGGTCCGGCGCATCGGCCTGGAGCTCGGTCTGCCCGCGGAGATGATCCACCGTCATCCCTTCCCCGGGCCGGGCCTCGGCGTGCGCATCCTCGGCGAGGTGCGCAAGGAATACACCGATCCCCTGCGCCAGGCGGACGCCATCTTCATCGAGGAGCTGCGTGCCGGCGGTCACTACGAGCAGGTCAGCCAGGCATTCGCCGTGTTCCTGCCGGTGAAGTCCGTGGGCGTGACCGGCGACGGCCGCCGCTACGAGTACGTGATCGCGCTGCGGGCGGTGGAGACCGTTGACTTCATGACCGCGCGCTGGGCACACCTGCCCTACGAGTTCCTGGACCACGTCTCGCGGCGCATCATCAACGAGATCGAGGGCATCTCCCGCGTGGTCTACGACATCTCCGGCAAGCCGCCGGCGACCATCGAGTGGGAGTGATTACACGTCGGGAGCGGCTTGAAGATCCGCCGGGCGAGGGTGTGTCGTTCCGGGAATCGGCGATGTTTCAAACAGGGGAGATCGCATCGGGAACGGTCCCGCTGGAGCGTTCGAAGGACTGCCGGGGGGCGTACGCACGAGCAATGGGTTGCAGGCCAGGCGGGGGCATCCGTGACCGCGGTCCGATGCCGCCGGAACGGAATGAAGCGGTGTTTCCGTGGATCGGAGTCACCAGTTATCCCTTCAGTCTCTCCTCGTGGGGCGTATCGTCATAGTCGGGATCAAGCCGCTTGCGCAGCTTCTGGTAACCTTCAATGACGAGGCCCATGGCTAGGGCCCCTCCTATCGCGTAACCGATGAGCACCAGAAGCATCAGGAGAAAATTGGTCTGGCTGAGAAAGGTTAACGTGTAGGGCTGCATCAGGAGGAAAAAGGTCAGTGCCACGAAAAGGCCGGCCCCGATGGCCCACCTGAGCTGATAGCCAAGCAGGTAATTGT